>JAGLGG010000001.1 GCA_023144145.1 Anaerolineales bacterium
CAGCGCCGGGAGTTTCAAGCCCTGGAGCAGAGGGGACGCAGGAGGGAACCTGCACCCACACGTGGATGGGTTGATCTAGCGCTTCGTCAACCATCATACGAACGCCACGCAATCCAAATACATTGGCAATTTCATGGGGGTCAATGAACATTCCCGTGGTCCCATGCGGGATCACCGCACGTGCAAATTCAGTCACGGTGACCATGCCTGACTCGACGTGCATATGACCATCTAGGAGGCCAGGAATGAGATATTTCGAATCTGCCTCGATGACTTGAGTTTTCTCACCGATGGTATGGGTTGCATCTTCACCTACGTAAGCGATATGTTCACCACTTACCGCGATGTCGATCCCATCCAGGATCTCACCCGATTGAACCGAAACCCAACGTCCATTTCGAATGACCAAATCTGCTGGGGTCCTTCCCATTGCAACATCGACAAGTCGGCGGGTTCGATCACTCAGTTTCTTCGATCCCATATTCTTCTCCTGAAGCTAATGCGCTTTCCTTATTCATGAAATTTCAAATTACTTCTTGGTGGAAGCCCCGGCAAATTACACAGCCCTGGGAGTTGTAATTCTCTAACGATTAATCAATTGTTGCGCAGCCTTATTATGTTTGGCTATCAAGTCTTCAATCTCCAGACTGAGAAACTTCCCTTCAGCTACAATAGGTTTTCCGTGGACGTAGTTGTAATCTACGTTCAATGGGTGGCAGAACACTACCGCTGATACGGGATCGTGCTGCGCACCTGCAAACTCAATTCGATTGAGGCTTATGGCGATGAAATCAGCGCACATCCCTGGCCTTAATGCACCTACGTCCGACCTTCCAAGAACCTTTGCGCCGCCCAATGTGGCCATTTCCAATGCCTGGCGTGCCGAGAGGAGCGTCTCTTTCCCATGCACTTCTGGATCAGTGGCACTTCCCAACCTCGAGATCAGCATCGCCTGACGTGCTTCGGCGAGCATATGCGAGCTGTCATTGCTTGCCGAACCATCAACACCTAACCCCACCTTCACTCCCGCTTTGAGATATCTTTGAATTGGAGCAATGCCGGAGGATAAACGCATGTTAGATGAGGGACAATGGGCCACACCTATTCCCGATGCTGCCATACGACTGACTTCATCAGCATTTATATTAATCGCATGCGCAAACCAAACATCTTCACCGGTCCAACCTAGATTCTCCGCATACGCGAGGGGACGAAGATTATATTGTGCCTGACAAAAAACGTCCTCGTTTACGTCTTCTGCGAGATGAGTGTGTAATTTCACTCCGTATTCTCGAGCCAAAACGGCCGACTCTCTCATCAGGTCCTGTGTAACCGTGAAAGGCGAGCAGGGTGCGATTACGATTTGAACCATAGAGCCTGGCTCTGGATCGTGATAGGTCTCTATCAGCCGCTGGCTGTCCTTTAGAATCTCGTCTTCCTCTTCAACGACACTATCCGGGGGTAAACCCCCTTTACTTTCGCCAAGATTCATTGACCCTCTTGACGCATGAAGCCGCAGGCCAATGACCTCTGCGGCTTCAATCTCATCATCCAGTCTACAAGCTCCTGGATATATGTATAGGTGGTCTGAGGCAGTTGTACAACCTGAAAGTGCAAGCTCGGCTAATGCAATCTGGGTAGAGATCCTGACATCATCAGGGCGCAGACCGGCCCAGATTGGGTATAAGGCTACAAGCCAGTTAAAAAGATTGGAATTTTGAGCGGCGGGAATCACCCTTGTCAAAGTTTGATAAAAGTGATGATGCGTATTAATTAGGCCTGGAAGTACTAAATGGCCAGATAAATTGAGGATCTCATCTGCGGTTGAAGGGAGTTCATCTGTTGGGCCGACTTGTGTGATGAAACCATCTTCTACGAAGATACCTCCATCCGCAATTTCCCGCCTCTCCTCATCCATCGTCACTAAAATTGCCGCGTTACGAACAAGGAGTGTGGTCATCTATCCTCCTCAACCAAGTTGGGCAAGTTTAACATCGCTTTCAGAGAGGGTCAATTGTCAGACAATACTTAAGGCAATATGAGTTCTTTCCTGATCACTTCAACTGCAACTACATATTCTGACTGCTCTGAAAAAATCCCTCAAAGCGAATGGAGAGATATATGCTGGAAACATTCTGCTTTAGTGTCAAAAACCCAGAATTCGATTCTGCTAGAACGAATTAATAGAACGAAGGAGAGTACTCAATACCTCTCCTTCGCTTATCATGCTTCATTATTAAACAATCACACTGCCGGCTGAAATAATGGCTGGGGGTAATTTCAGCCTTTTATCGTTATTTGGCAGCCCTTTTTGCGGATCGCAAGGTGTTATTTAACAACCCGGCGATTGTCATCGGTCCAACCCCGCCCGGAACCGGTGTAATCGCGCCAGCAACCTCAACTGCTTCTTCAAATGCAACATCTCCGGTGAGGCGATAACCTCGTTTCTTCGTGGGATCATCTACGCGGTTTGTTCCTACATCAATTACGTAGGCACCCGGTTTGATCCAATCCCCGCGAATCATCTCTGCTCTTCCAATGGCTGCGATGAGCACATCGGCTTTCCGGCAAACTTCCGGCAAATCCTTTGTCCGTGAATGACAAATTGTGACGGTGGCGTTCTCTTTTACCAAGAGCAATGCCGCCGGCATTCCAACGATATTCGAGCGGCCTACAACAACCGCCTCAGCACCTTCCAATGTTGCGCCTGCCTTCTTTAAAAGTGTAATGCATCCTGCTGGGGTGCATGGGACGAAAAGTGGCTCGCGCCCTTTCATCGCCAGACGACCTATATTGAGTGGATGAAAACCATCCACGTCTTTCTCGATGCGGATCATCCTTAATATCGCTTCTTCATCCATCCCTGCTGGAAGTGGCAGCTGAACTAGAATTCCATGAACCTTGGGATCAACATTCAGTTCTTCAACAAGTTTTTCCACCTCTTCCTGAGAAGCATCTTCTGGTAATTCGTGATGGTAGGATTCGATCCCAACCTCACCGCAGGCCTTACGCTTCATTCGAACGTAGATATGCGATGCAGGATTCGCCCCCACGAGTACTGTTGCCAAGCCAGGGCGTGGCCCTCCATCGGCAACAAGCTTTTCAAT
>JAGLGG010000010.1 GCA_023144145.1 Anaerolineales bacterium
CTGGTTGGTTTGAGTGAAGCAGATCGATCTACGCGCTTTCGTAATCTTTCATGGTCTGCCATAGGGATGACTCTCATCTACCTGTATGCTCGCATAACCGGCAGTGCGACTGATTACGATCGCCTACCGCTGCCTTTCAGTGAACCCGTACTCGTGTTCTTGGAGTGGGCTTGGTGGGTATGTATCGGAGCGGTTGTCAGGGGGTTGACGACGATTGGACGAACGCTTTATAAGGGGGTTGGTCTCGAGATCCTCAGGAACATTCACTGGCCAAGCGCACTCATTGTAGGGGTAAGCTCTGGCTTGCTCGTTTCACTATTCACTATTTCTGATATCACGCTTGGAATTAATATTGAATTCGCTTCTCTAAACTGGAATACCACTCGTTTTTCTACTGTGCCGTTCGTCGTTATTGCATTTGGGCTTGGCTTTCATGCCAGGCTATTAACTGAGTGGATTATTCAGGGCGCGCGCAGCGCTAGTAAGTTAATCAAGACTAGCATGCGTGTATCCAGTAAGTGAGAATAGGTCTGATAAGGAGGGTTTCGATGATGATAGCCAAGAAAACAGTTGAGGGAACGAACGGAGATATCGCCAAGCAGCTTTTCCAAACGTTCACAATCGTGGTTGTGATCGCATTTCTGGGGGAGGTGCTTCTTCGAGCGACGCCCTCTTTTATGGAGGGTTTTAAGGAGAAACGATGGCTTGAATGGTTGCTTGTCAGTATCGTCGGAGTCTCGACATACCTGCTATGGAATATTTCAACATGGGTAAAGAGCCCGAAAGCTGACTTTGAGAAATACCGACTCTGGTACTTTTCCACGGCTATAAAAGGGCCGATGGTCGCATTGGTGGTGATGCTCGGGCTTACACACCTAAATATTCAGTTTCAGATCCCTCTACCAGCTACACAAGAGGTAGTCACATCGGAATCGGGTATGGACGAGCAGGGTCGTGAGGGAAATCAGATTCAGCCCACAGAAACGCGAACGCTGGACTTCGGTATCAATTTTACTGAAGCAAGTGAGACGGTTCTCCTGGTAGTTGCCTTTCTGCTAGGCTTCTATAATCGTCTTGCGAAAGAAGTACTGAATAGCTTCGCGCGGTATATCTTCAAAGATGCGTACAAAAAGGCGTACGCAAAAGAGGAGAATGTTCGGCAAGATACGAAACGATAATGTAGCGGAATAATCATTCTACTTGCTCTATGATCGAGGTTCCTTTGTTTTTATTGATCAATGTTGTGTCACTTCTTGGGGTATTGGTGATGAAGAATATTTCTCAATACTCAATTCCCAGATACGACAGGGTAATATGGCGGAGTAAAGGCTTTATCTCGTCGTTTAAGAGAGAAGTATCTACGCAAGATTACTCAATTCATCTTTAGATGTATTTGCGAAGAAACATACAAACAGGAGATTGGCAAGTATGAAGAAGAGGGAAAGTCGAAGGAGTGAATATTAATCTCTTTTAAGGATTCACCTGCAGTCACCAATATTCATTTCGTTTAGTAATAATGGGGTGCGAATATGCCTGATCTTGAACGGGATATCACGAAAGATCAACTCTTTAAACTCTTCCAAAAACAATTTTCGGCGGAGGAACAGCGCGCGCTTCTTCGTGATAAGCTGCGCAAATCCACTCGGTTAAACCTATATGAGATTTCACCTTATTTGAGAGAGAGAACAAGGGAAGAGTTGGGTGTTTACCTTAAAGATGTGTATGTGTATTTACAAGATCCATTGGTGGCAACGATCAACCCTGATATTGGGATCAGGCCCGTAAAGGTTAGGTGGGAACCGGGCCTTATTGACGGTCCTACAAGTGCTAGATTGGCGGTTGTCGACTACAACATCGATTCGGGGTGTTTATACCCATGTGCTCTTTGGAATAAGACAGAGATGCGATTCGAAGGGCCAGATGATCAACCGTTAGGGCTTGACCAGAGTAATTCGTTCCAATTTCATCAGGTATGTGTGTGGGCGATAGTCCAAAGTGTATTAGATATCTACGAATCGCCCTTTGCGCTTGGTCGTCCCATTCCATGGGGAACTGATGGGCATCGATTGATAATCGTTCCACATGCCGGGTTTGGAGAGAACGCTTACTATGACAGGCGCAGCAAATCGTTACAGTTTTATTATTACGGCACAACGAGCGCACTGAAATTCACATGCCTTTCTCATGATATCGTTGCGCATGAAACTGGACACGCGATTCTTGACGGCATTCGACCCTATTATTACGATTACACTTCGGTTCAGACAGCGGCGTTTCACGAGTTCATCGCTGATCTTACAGCCATTTTGTCTGCGCTCAGGAACAACGATATTCGCAGACAAACTGGGATAGAGACCAAAGGTGATCTTTCGCTTGACAACGTTATAAATGCCATTGCTGAGGAGTTTGGAGAGCACCTAACAGGTGTGAAAAAACTCCGCGATGCGAAGAATCCCCTCACAATGCAGAATATTAGAGGATATGACAGCCCACACCATTGTTCTCAAGTACTCACCGGAGCAGTCTATGATATTCTGGAGGAGATCACCCTCAATTACTTGAAAGGGGAAGATAGCCCAAAAACGCCACCATTAACAGCACTCTGGTGGGCTACACAACGGATATTCAGAATGGCACTCCAGCCGATTGACCTTTGTCCCCCTGTTGACATTCAGTTTATCGACTACGCAAAAGCCGTCTTGCACAATTTCGCAATCACTGAGCCTGCTGACTCTCCTAAAAGAGGTTACTATGACCAATTAATTCGGCGCGTATTCCATGAGCGTAAGCTCTGTGAAAAACCCCTAAAGAAATGTGAGAAGCATCCTGAAGAATGTCATCTCCGCCTGGAAGAGCCTCCCAGTCGATGGGATATTTATCACGATATTGAGTCAATCTCTCAATCACATACAAGCGCATACTACTTCTTGCACGATAACCGGCGTAGATTAAAGATACCACTTGACCAAGACATTTTCGTTTCGGAAGTCTACGAAACGAATAAATACACTAGAGGAGCGAGGAGATTGCCGCGAGAAATCGTCATTCAATATATTTGGCGCGAGGAATTTAAACTTGAGGGTTCGAGATTTGGTAGTTTGGAAGGGAGAAATGCAGAACTTCTTTGCGGTGGAACCCTCGTATTGGATGGTCGCGGGAATATTATCTCTTGGTTACATAAACCGGGCATGGACAGCGCTGAAGGAATAAAACGTCGGGAGAATCTGGAAAACCATATTGCTAGGCAGATTGAATTACGAACGATTGGCATTAAGGGAGAAATGGAAGTTGATGTATTTGGTCCATGGACATCACCGGTTGTCGCCGAGGAACAAGTTGGCGCGTTGAGGTTAGAGCTTACTCCGCATATACGGAACACGATCTATATGAGTCCGGATGAAATCGAGAAAGATATCGAGGATAAGCGGGAATCAAGTTGGAGAGAAGAAGAATGGACAATGAACTTTTAATCCGGATCTACGATGTGGGCCTAGGGGATTGTATATACATACGAATCCCGGATAAAAACGAACACCGACATGTCCTCATTGATTGCGGGAATATTTATGGAAAAAAGGATCTGCTTCATGGGGCTCTATCGGATTTGAGGGATAACCTTCTTCCATCCGAGAATGACGGATTATGCCGATTGGATCTACTTGTCGTTACTCATCCACATAAGGATCACATTGCGGCCTTTGATCTGAATGCGGTGTGGTTTGAGAACCTTCACATCAGCAATATATGGCTCAGTGTTGGGATGGACCCGGAGCACGAACAAGCGGAAACTTACAACCAATTACATTCCCTTGCAGAAAAAAAGTTACTCGATTTATCTCAGGTTTCTCTGAACCCTGCGTTTGATGGTTTAGTAAGAGAGTTGCTCGGGGCAAGCGGCTATCAGAATAAAGATGCATTGGACTTGCTAAGAGAGAAGCTCCCGGATAGCAACCAGTTACAGAAGGGCGAAAGTTTCTTGTTTGTACATGATAAATCACCACAGAATAAGCTTGACATCTTCAGCGATTCAACAACTAAATTCCGCGTTATTGCCCCGGTCAAAGACATTGATGGAGAGTATCTAGGTAGGGCGGACGAGGAGATACTAACCTCTTTAGTGAACAACGCTCAGGGATTGGCCGATCTTCACAACGAGTATTCCCACGGAGATTCGAAGGATCTTGCCGACCAGTGGAGTGATCCTATAAACCATCCTCAAAACATCAGTAATAGGGATTTCCGGAGGCTGCGTTCCAGGATGATGAACAATGCTCTTGCCTTCGTGCTGAAGGAAGGTGAATTGGTGAATAATACTAGCGTTGTGCTGCTACTTGAATGGCGTGGTAAGCGGCTGCTATTCACTGGTGATGCACAATTCCGAAAAAGGAGATATCAAAAAGGAAAGCGCAATGGAAGTTGGAACGTTATGTGGCACTATCACAGAGATCTCCTCAATCAACCAGTTGATTTCTTAAAAGTTGGACATCACGGAAGCCACAATGCAACCCCTTGGGTACCTGAGGAAGGACATGAGATAAATGATATCTTGGATTCGTTGGTTCCGATGGACGAAAAGAAGACGAAAGTCGTGGTCTCAACTGCGCGCTATAAGGCATCCAGTTATAGAACGATCCCAGACAAATTATTAATGATGGAGCTGGGAAAACGTATCGAAGATGTGCGTGATTACAATGAGAGTGTTGAATACGATACAGCTGAATTTGAGGATTATATTGTTCCTGCGGATCAGGCGCAGCCGCCGCGCACAGATCTGGAATATCAAATTACAAATAATCCGGAACAGAACTACATCAACGTGAAAATAGCTCCATGACCTAGCTCAGGAGCCTAAAGGGTGAATAACACTTATAGACATTGATAGCAACTAGGCTTGATATCCTGGTTATCAGCATTTGCTCCTTTCGTACCATTCCTAGAAGGGATCAATACAAGAATTGATTCATTGTGGAGGATATTAACAACATTCCATTTCTGAATAGATAGGGAGATCAATAAGATGAAAAGGAAAACCGGTCCCGGTATTGAAGATGGGAAGCAGATGGGTAACGTTGAATCTTCATTAAGGAAAAGCCTTAGGAAGAGTGGCGACGGAGATCCGATATATGAAGGAGTAATCACAGAACTCGATAACTTCGTAGAGTTGATTTGCTCTGATTACTCTATCCGAAGATGGTACATCAGCAGAATATTCGGTGAAGACGGTAAAGGACAGTATGTTGATTTGTTTTTTTCAAATATGACTCAAGAAGGCATCAAGGAGTTTGAGGGAAAATCAAAGAATGAAATAAAGGAAATAAAATACGACAACCCCTTGTGGTGGGAGGATGAACAATATGATTTACAGGTTCATCTTTCTTTATCCGACTTTAAGAAATTTCTTAAAGAATATAGCATCTATGAAGAAAGCCAGCCTCTTGATGAGGGCATGGTCTATCTTCAGATTCGCGAAGCAGATGAACCGCATTTTGTGCCGTATAGCTATCAGGCGCGGGAGTGGAATAGGCGACTTTATCGAGAGATTATTGGTTCCGAGGCCGCAGCGCCTGATGAAACAGACGAGGGGGATGATGGACCGGTCAATGCTGTGAGCGGTGATGATGATCCCGAACCCATAATTACCCCGGGCGACTTAACTAGCGATGTTCTTCTGAAAGGGTGAATGCCATGCCGTTGGATAACAAGAACTTGCTGAGGATCCATTTTGTCGACGTGGGCCATGGTGATGCCATCATTATGGAGTTTCCTGATTATGGCGGAAAGGCGCACTATGCGATTGTGGATACCGGTCGCCCGGAGCTAAAATACCGCAATCGTGCGGCCGATTATTTAAATGAGTTGCTGGAAATTCGGGAGAAAAATGATTTCGAAATTGACTTCATCTGCATTACGCATCCTCACGAGGATCACTACGGGGGAATGAAAACACTGCTTGAGCGTTACGGGGATGATTCGCAACCCACCGGCCACCGGATCCGACAATTTTGGGATTGCGGTTTTAGAACCACTGCAAAGACATACAACGGACTGCTTGAAAAGGTTGCTGATGATCCACAGATTGTTTACACCAGGCTGGCCTCGGGCGCAGAGTATGAATTTGGCGATGTGAGAATATATATACTCGCGCCCTCGCTGGATTTACGAAATCGTTTCGACACGTTCGGGGTGGATCGAAACAACGCCTCGCTTATTCTTAAAGTAGCATACGGCAAGTCATCGGCTATCCTGTCCGGCGACGCACATTTCGATTCGTGGGGCAAGGTGGTGGAAGAATTTCCCAGAACGACAAAAATCACTTACTTCAAGGATGCCCAGGTGGAGCGATCGGAGGGGCCGAATCAGTTGAAGTGCCAGCTGCTCAAGGTATCACATCATGGGAGCAAGCACGGGACAAGCCTCGAATACCTGGAGAAATTAAAGCCGATCGAGTTCGTTATAACGTGTGCTAAGGAGAGTTGGTACATGGCAAACAGGCCGGGCTGGGGCACCGAGTGGCCCCACCCATTAACCGATCACACAATTCATGTGGTGAGGGACAAGCCTCGCATCAGGTTATCTCATGAAGTTGGGAATATCGTTTACAAGCTGGATGGTAAAAGTAAGCTGAGAGAACCCGAAACCTTTCATGGTGTGCCTGGCACTACAGCATTCAGATCTGGATTGAGCCAAGCTCTATGAATCCAATGTTAGCAAAGCGATGCCCCGGTATATGGGCAATGGAGTTCGCTCATGAGGTAATTCAGGAAACAGGGTACGAAACCCCGTGAGGCTGAAAGGCGGGCAATTAGGTCCCGGGGATCGTCTCATTCTGAAGACATATGGCGAGCAACCAGAATGTGTCCACCGTGCAGCCCAGAATAAGGTCTGGATCCAGTCTCATCTTGCTTGCGGCAGTTCTTGTCAGCTCAGCGAATGCGACTTCGTTTAATGTCCCCCGGCTATCTCATCGGAGGTCCGAAACCGCAGCGATTTCCCCGGTGTGTCCCTAAGGGCTGGAGATTGACCCCGAGGGGGTCCTGGCATAGCTTGGGGATGGCGAATCGCTTGAATGCGAGAATTCATTAAGGAAGAATTGGATAAATATTTTAGAAACAAAGGATCGTAAAATAACTAAGCGTATTTTCACCCAGTTGAAGCCCAGTTGATCTTTAGACCTTATGATTCTGACCGCTTCCGGATCACAGCCTTGGCGACCTTGTCAGATTAATAGACGAATAATGTTTCGCTGGATCGGCACTAGTACACTGGGGCATCTGACTTCGTTTGGAGTCTTACCTGGCGTCTCAACTCGAAACCTTTATTAATCAAGTCGAGGCGTAGATGGGCAAGAAGATCTCTGAAGAAGCGGCAGGCATGCTCATTGTAAACGCTCAAAACTAGCTCGCGAGCATTGAGGGAGGATAATTGAATTAAGGCAAGGGATGGCGACGAGCACTCTTAACAAGCTCTTCGCCTTTCATTGCACAATGGCAAGGAAGTGAGATTCTGTGAAGTTTAGTGATTGTACGAATAATCGGAAGCCCTTTCTTGGAATCCGATAGGGACATTTGAGGACAATTGTATTAGACACGAGAATTCATTATATTGGAATCTCCCCCTATGAGGGGTCTATTACCGTTGATTCAAGTCGTTCGGTTTCATCATATATTAAAGAAGCAGCTTCTAAATTTGGCGGGGATCCTATGATCCAGGCTCTCTCATTAACAGTGGGTTTTCTCCATTCAAAGATAGTCTAGCGCTCACGCAATATATGTTGCGAACAAGGGCGAGCTATTTTGCAGTAAGAAAAAGGAAGTGCCAACATGACTGAAAGTGTCGCTGGAACAACCAATCAGACTGAGGCCGAGTCGTCAACAGACTACTCGAAATCACCACTTATGAGAATTGAACCGATATGCCATTCTCGGTTGCGGTGGTTTCTCCTTCTCTTGCCTTGGGCAATGTTAGTCGCGGTACCCATTATTGCTTGGCCTTCAAACCCACTGGGTATACCAGGACAATTTATCTTCTCAACGGGATTCATTGCCGCCACACTGGCACTATTCACCTTTCAGGTTCTCATGCAGCGTATCTCCGAGATTTTTGAGGTATTGTGGCGACGTGGTGTGATCGCCAATTCAGCCCAACCATCGAACAATCTTGCACCTTCTCACGGTGTCCCTGGTCAGCACCTTAATGATGCACAGCGTACCGTTCTCTACGAGAAATATCGATCCTTTGTCAAAAAGACTGAAGGCACACTCAATAGCAAGGGCCAGTGGATCACGGCCACCATCTTCATGGCCTTGGTACTGTCGTGGTTTTTGTATGGCTTCTCGTTTCAATTCGTCAAGGAACCAATTCTAATTGTAGGCATCCTAGCCGAATTAATCATCGCCACTGTGATTGGCCTAATGGCTTGGCGAATGATCGTCATTGGAATGCGAGTTTGGCGGCTACCGCAACGATTCGATCTTGAAATCCAAAGTGGCCATCCAGATCAGTGTGGCGGTCTAGAACCATTAGGCAACCTATGCTTATGGAACGCCCTCATAATTGCAATGGCGGGTATTTTTCTGGGCGGCTGGATCGCCATTGGCCCGAATACACCAGATAGTAATCTTGCGATCTTCTACGCGCCAATCTTTAGGCCATTACTGACGATCCCAATTACATTGTCGTTTGTAAGTTTCTTCATACCGCTTTGGAGCACACATCGGGTTATGGTTGCGAAGAAGAATGAGATTGAAAGCCAGTTAGATGAGCTGGCCCAAATCATTTATCGAGAAAACCGCGAACTGTTGAACTCAGCCGATAGACTGGATCCTGCTGAGGGCGAGAATCGCCTAAAGAAGATGGAGTTAATGCGCGAAATCTACAGCCAGAATCAAAGAATTCCGGCATGGCCAATTAACGTTGCCACCTTGTCCAAGTTCTTGGCCTCGCAGGCGATTCCCGTTCTCAGTTTCCTGGGTGTAGCAGAACCAATCGTGTCCATGGTCACAGGCCTGCTTCAAAACATCAGTCAATAATTAACGCCTCAGCCAGTATAGTTTACAGAGGCCCTAATCTTGAACCATTGTCGCGAAGATTAGCTTGATTTGGTGGAGTTGGCAGCAATTTCTAGAGCGCTAACATGGCATGCAGCCGACCCACTGTGTTGGCGCTTGCTGGCGGCTGATGCCCACATAAGGTACAAAGTGTGAAGCTGGCCGACACCTCCCCTCAAACATGGGAGCTAGCCCGACTAAACCGTGACATGGCTTGCTTCGCGAAGGGTTATTATGCCAGCAGCAAAACAATATCCCGGCGTCCACATCGAGGAAGTTCAATCTGGTGATTGTGCCATCGAAGGTGTCGCAACATCGATAACGGCGTTCATCGGCAGGACACCCCATGGTCCATCGAATATCCCGTGGACTGTCAGCAGCTATGCTGAGTTCAAAAATGACTTCGGTGAGTCTGGCGGCGAGAATACCCTCGCAAATGCAGTGGACGACTTCTTCGCGAACGGTGGTCGCCAAGCGTTGGTCGTCAGGGTCTTCAGAGATGATGGTACACCGGAAGGGTTACCTCCTGATGAGGCGAGCTACCAAGCAGTGTTCGATGCGCTTAGGAAGACCGCATTCAACCTATTATGCCTGCCTCCTGACAATGCTACCGGAGATGTAGATAAGGTTGTTCTGCCTGATGCCCTAAAGCTGTGCGTCGATCGCCGCGCGTTCCTGATTGTAGATCCTCGGAGCGATTGGTCTGCGCCCAGCGATGTTCTTGACTCGAGTAAGGGATTGACTGCTCTTGGTCTCAGCGGGGATGCGGCTCGGAACGCTGCGGTCTTCTTTCCCCGCATCAAGAAGGCTGATCCCGCACGGAGCGGTCGGATATCAACCTTCGTGCCGTGTGGTGCAGTTGCTGGCGTGATGGCGCGTACAGATGCTCACCATGGCGTGTGGAAGGCACCAGCCGGGCTAGATGCCGGAGTTAAAAACATTCAGGGGCTGAGCGTATCCCTCACGGATCGTGAGAACAGCGAGCTTAACTCAGTTGGAGTCAACTGCCTTCGCAGCTTTCCTGAATCCGGTCCGGTTGTGTGGGGTGCGCGAACCCTTCGCGGAGACGACCAGTCTGACGACGAGTACAAGTATGTCCCGGTCCGTCGACTTGCACTCTTTATCGAAGAATCCCTTTACAGGGGCACGCAATGGGTCATCTTCGAACCCAACGGCGAGCCACTGTGGGCGCAAATCCGACTTCATGTGGGTGCCTTCATGCATAATCTCTTCCGGCAGGGAGCCTTCGCCGGCAAGAGCCCACGGGAGGCCTACTTCGTAAGGTGTGGCAAAGAAATGACGACCTCTGATGATGTCGATTTGGGTATTGTCAACATCCTAGTAGGCTTCGCTCCCCTCAAGCCGGCGGAGTTTGTGATCATCAAGATCAGTCAGATCGCCGGACAGGATGAAGCGTAAGGAGGCATCGATAGCTCAGGTTAGCGTTAACACAGAGTGCTTTGGTTCATGAATTACAAATTCCGCGTAAAGTGGGACGGGCGCTACGTGGCTGGCTTCGGCAAAGTAGACGCACTGAGCCGGACAAGTGAAGTGGTCAACCATCATGAGCGCGGCGACCCAAGCATGGTGCGTAAGTCGCCGGGACAGACCAATTACGAACCAATCACCCTGGAGCGGGGCGTGACCCACGACACGGAGTTCGAGAAGTGGGCCAAAAAGGTTTGGAACTATGGCTCTGGTCTGTGCGCTGAAGTCTCGCTGAGGGATTTCCGCAAGGACATCATCATCGAGATTTATAACGAGGTTGGTCAATTGGCTCTCTCTTATAAAGTCTACCGTTGTTGGGTCTCCGAATACCAGGCACTACAAGAGCTTGATGCGAGCGCAAACGCCGTGGGGATTCAGACTCTAACTCTTCAGAACGAGAGTTGGGAAAGGGACTACGTGGTTACCGAGCCCGAGGAACCGACTTTCACCGAGCCTGAGCAGTAAAGATTGGCATGCGGCTGATTAGCCACAATATACTGATTAAAGATTGGGGGAATGTGCAATGAAATTAATTACCCAAAGAGACGAAATTGCCAAAGCTCAAGAATTGTTCGCCCATTCAATTTCATCTCGTTCTTCCTTAACAATTCCGGTCTCTATCGGATATCAAAGTGGTCAGTATGATACTAAGGTTTATTGGATCCCAGATCTAGGCTATTGGGCATATTTCGGATTCCCTCCGGGCGAGAAGTCACCAGGTGCTCGTTATTGGAATGTATTCGGCCTCGGCAAACCATCAGGGATGGTAAGTATTGTTTGTGAAATCAATCCTCCTGTTCGAGATATTAATCGGCAAGTCGCAGGTGGTTTTGTAATGGATTCTTCGGGCTACATTCATCTGATACACCGAGGGATACTTAATGCAAGGGGAAGAATAAAGAAAGATTTTGTCTTTCGTAATTTCAATGGAAGATTTGCTTATATCAATGATGCTGGTAAAACCTCGAAGGTGATACATATTAGTGGGTTGAGGGATGAAATACTGCCTGAGCTAGTCAGGGGCTTCATTCTTGAAGTGAGTAGAATAAAGGATATAGTACGGGCGAACAGAGGTGGTTAGTAGATTTTAATCTGCTTACCATATCGCAGGAGATGACCGGGGATACTACAACTTCGGTCGTCGATTATGAAAGTAATCGGAAGTAAAAAGAAGATACCCTCATCCAGTGGGAAGCCGGTTGTGGGCGTTTATTTTTATTGTAAGATTTGTATGCAGCGTTCCTTGAAGGAATCGGCACCCCGTATCCCCAGAACATCGATAACCGTCAAATAAATAGGGTTAAATATTCAAACTTTGAGCTCACCGAGAGCGCGGGCGTGATTTTTGCGCGCCGTTGCAATTCCAACGGATATCACCCGGGGACGAATAGGACCTCCATGTGATTTGTTTCATAACCAACTTTGGATAAACTATTAATAGATTTAAGGTTACTGCAGCGAATCACCACTAACCAATTTCTCTGTATCTTCCTCAAAGGGGGGTTTTGCTTGCCAATCGTGCATCAACCTCGGAAATCCACTTGTGTATCTATCGATGATTAGCGGGGATGCAAAATGAAAATAGCGTTCACTGCCGATTGCCACCTGACGAAAATCAAAGACCATCCCGAGCGCTACCAAGCTTTTGAGAACATTCTCGATCAATTGCTAGAGCGACAGATCGAAATCCTGATTGTCGCCGGCGATCTGTTCGACAAAGGGATGACGAACTACGCCGATTTCGACAAAGTCTGCAAGAAGAAGAAATACCAGGCCATCCAAATTAATATTTTGCCCGGCAACCATGATCCCTCTCTCGAGGCCGGGCATTTTACATCTAAAAA
>JAGLGG010000100.1 GCA_023144145.1 Anaerolineales bacterium
GAGACCTGGATCCGTCTCTGTTTCAGTTGTCACCGGGGGCCTATCCATAGCACCACTAGAACATCCCACTAAAAACATGAGAAGAATGACGAAAATAAGTGGGAAGAGAACGCGCAATTCACGCTTCACTGACCGGCCTCCGGTGGAGCAAATAATGTTGCCGGTGGTGAATATCTCAATTGTTCGTGCGGTTGCCTGCGGCTGAGTGAGATGAGGAGCAGCGTTGAGAGAAGGACAAATACAACACCCACGATAGCCAGCGTAAGGCGAGTTCGAACTGAGATTTTTCGCCCAATTGATGAATTAGGCGGCTTTGAAGTGCCCATGATCGACCCTGCTTTCAGGGAGCATCAGTCCCGTTGGGAGTTTAGCATAAGCAGGGTTTGTATACCTTGACATTGGGTCTACAATTTTCTGAAAGTTGAGCTAATTCTTGCCTAAATGGAGATTTGCTAGTGTGAGGTTGATGGGGTTCGGGTTCTCTTAGGTTTCCAGTTCACAACCACGATGCCACCTACGATGAGTATTGAGCCCACTACCAATCGAAGATCTAATGTCTCACCAAGGAAGATCACACCCAGGGCCACTCCAACAACTGGGATGAAATAAGTCACCAATGTAGTTTTTGTAGGTCCAACAGATTGCAGGAGAGAGAAGAAAAGAATGTAAGCGATGAAGGTCCCCAATAGGCCTAACCAAAGGATCGCGAACCATGTTTCACCTTGTGTAGGAAACCGAACAGGACTTTCTGCCACAGGTAGCGCTAACCACACCAACGAATCCGCCACAACCAATGGCACGAAGGCCTGCACCAAGGGGGGTATTTCTCGTAGATTTCGCCTGGCGAAGACCGCACTTCCAGCGTATGAAAAAGCCGCAAGCAGCACGCCTAATTGGCCAAAAATTGCATTCCCAAACTCGCCGGGAGCTATCTCACGCCCTAATAAAACAACTATTCCTACGAAACCCATTATCAAACCGAGCAACTTAGGCAATGTGATCTTCTCGTCATCCAGGAAAATGTGAGCCAGCAGAATGGTGAAGAGCGGTACTGGTGCATTGAGAATTGATGCCACGGCAGAATCAATCCTTTGCTCCCCCCACGTAATCAGGACGAAGGGGACCGCAGTATTGAACGTTCCTAGCAAGGCCAGTTTTATCCAAAGGGAGCGTTTCCGGGGGAATTCTGGCTTTCTCAGCGCAACCATAAATGCCAAACCCAAAATGCCTATAGCCACCCTGAGCGCCACCAGCATAAATGGTCCCGTTCCACGCAGCCCAATTTTGATCCACAGAAATGAGGATCCCCATAGAACGCCTAATAGGGAAAACATTCCCCACTCCCTTAATCGCATGATCTAATTCTCACCACAACCATTCCTGCGTTTCATTGACCATATGCGCCTTCAAACTGTAATAGAAACTTCTTCGTTCGTATCCCTTCCCCACCTGAATAACCATGCAACCCCCCATCCGATCCAAGTACTCGATGGCAGGGGATAACAATCGGGATCGGGTTACGTGCCAATGCTTGCCCAACTGCTCGGGCAGCCCGATGCTTGCCGAGATTGCGCGCCATCTCCCCATAGGTCGAGACACTGCCAAAGGAGATTTCCATCGTCGCTTCTAACACGCGCCGTTGGAATGGAGTGAGATGGTTCAGGGAAACCGGAAGATCGAAAACCTTTCTCTTACCATCAAAATACTCTTGAAGCTGTTCAAATGCAGAAGATGTAGCACTCTTGGAACGCAGGATTGGCTCATTGAATATGCTAGAGACGTGATCAATAAAGGCTCGCTCAGACATCCCGATTTCTACACCAACAACTCCCTGGTTGCTTACTGCTACGAGCACCTGGCCTACTGGTGTTCTTTGAAGGATGTCGTAATAGATTGCCGTATCTCCTGCAACTCTCAAAGTTTCATCCAGGCGACTCTGAGCCTGCGCAATCTCATTTTTCTCAGGCCCCTGGGCAAAAAGAGAATCTAGATCGTGAAGGAGCTCGTCCCCAGTTATTGCCCCTTCTTCATCGCCTAGCCAGAATGCAACTTCCCTCTCGAATTTTTCGTCTTTGTGATCCATCACATCACCTTACTTTCAACATCTTGTGAGAAGATAACCCGAAGCTTCTTCAAACCCTGGTAAACGTTCGCCCGCGCAGCACTCTCGCTGCAATCAAGGATTGGTGCAATCTCAGAATATGCTAGCTGGTGGTATTTGCGCAACATGATTGCTGCTCGCTGTTGATCCGGGAGGGATGCGACAGCATTTGATACTCTTTCCATCCGCTCCTGAAATTCATATGCGGCATGAGGTGTTCGATCATGCGCTATAGCTGCCAAATCAAGATCGATTTCTCTCGAGCTGATTTTTGCTTCTCGCTTTCTCAATGAGAGGGCTGTGTTTGTAGCGATCTTATACAACCATGCACGAAAATTCGCTTCATCATCTAATCTGACATAGGCTTTGAATGCCCGCAGAAACACATCCTGAAGACAATCCGCTGCTAGGTCACGGTCCCCTAACATTCGCCACAGGTACGCGTGAATTTCATTTGCGTGTTTTGTAACCAAATCTTCAAATTCGGGTTTCTGTCTCACACCGACCTCACCGTATCGTCTTCTTATATATTTAAACTCCGATTCGATGTTTTTGTGAAATCGACACAACACTGTCATCGATTAACCTAGCAGGGCGCCATCAGGCGCCCCAGATTAATACAGGATTCTACCATGCTGCATTAATCGATTTTACCTTGAGCGGTTCTTTCCCTTCCGCTTTTCAGTATATTCGAATAATACCTCTCTCCCACGCTCCATGATGGGCTTGCCATGAGATGGCATGAGATGGGCAAAATTTCGCTCTGCGATCCTGCGCATGGAGTGTTCAGCGAGATTCATATCATGGGTTGATAAACCGAGTGGTCGGGACAATCTCCCACTCAAATTCATTAGCGCATCACCGCATATAAAAGCTCGGTCGTTTTTATGAAAATAACCTGTATGTCCAGGCGTATGTCCGGGTAGGTGAACAACAGTTAATCCGAACAATTTCTTTCCATGCTCGACCGCCTGTACATTTGGTATGCTCCAAGGTGTAGTGTCCATCAACAAACTTCCCAACCAGTACGCCGGGTTCTTGGACCTCACCCTGGCGTAATCCCTTTCGCCAGTGATGAAAGGTTCTTCCTCAACAGATGAGGCAATAGGTGGATTCCAGGCGAGTCGAATTGCGGTCAAACCACCAGCATGATTGTAATGACCATGGGTGAGCAAAACCACCTTCGGACCTCGTCCATCGGTGGCCTTGGATATTGCATCCACCATTTCACCTGCTGCACCGGGAGGTCCTGAGTCAATAAGCAAGAAGCCCTCCTGGCTTCTAACTAGCCAAACAGATACGGAGCTCCGTATCAACCCAGCAAATTTAATGGGCAGCTCCAAACGCGCAATGTGATCGGTGATGAGGTGAAATTCAGCCATTTGATAAACCTACTCTCGTATCTGATTCATTTTTCGAATCATCTCCGGCACCTCTGACAGTTTCGCCGCGATCAGCTCTGGTTTTATCTCATCAGCGAGCTGTTGATTTTCCAGCGTATCAACATTCTCTTTCAACCAAATGTGACGTATCCCCAATTTCTGAGCACCGAGGATGTCTTGGTCTAGTGCGTCACCTACCATGACAACTTGCTCTCCCGCAAGGTCCCACAAATCTAATACCTTCTGGAAAATACGCACGTCCGGTTTCCTTATTCGTTCGACAGCCGATACCAAGAGTGGGTCAAAAAAATCCTCCAGATTGGCTTTCGAAATAAGCCTGGACACATTTCGCTCATCACCGGCGTTGGAAATCATACCTAGCAGATAGCCTTCTTCTCTTAATTCAATAAGCACCTGGAGGCTAGCAGACATGGGAATCCAGTAGATCTCGCTCTCAGCGTAAAATTGTCGCATAGCATCTTCGATAATGTCGTCGGAGATCTCGTCGTATCCGAATTGAGTCATAACCACTTTCAGGAGATCCACGGTAGGTCTTTCGATCTGATCCTTTAGTCTTAAGTTCTGGCTATGCTCCAGTCTACCTCCAAACACTTCCATGAAACGGGTTGCATCGAATTGATACTTGTTCCTTAACATATATGCCGTGAGGGATCGTTTTCCCCTCTCCATTGACGCTTCCCAATCACCAATAAAACGGATCAGGGTCATACCCAGGTCAAAAATCACACCCTTTATCAAATTCAGTTAACTCCTACTCTGGATCTATGATCTCAAACTGAACCCAACTGGATTAGTAACCCCTATCCACATTAAATAGGTTCAACAGCGGCTGCTCTGACAGGTATCGCTGCATATTTTCAACAAACAGATCGAGCGTCAATTCTCGATAGCGTACAGTAGATCCCGCAATGTGAGGGGAAAGAATGACATTCTCCATTTCCCACAGGGGACTGGAAGAGGGCAATGGTTCCACCGGGAATATGTCCAGCGCAGCACCTGTCAGCCGGCCCTCATTTAATGCCTCGACAAGGGCACCATGGTCGACCACCCCGCCGCGAGAAACATCAATCAAGTAGCAATGTTCCTTCATCCTGCTGAAGACCTTTTCATCAATCAATCCGCGCGTCTCTTGTGTCAGTGGCAAAGTTATGACGAGAAAGTCACACAACTCAGACATCGATCCGATTGCTTGAGGCGGGTACATTCTATCTACCAGATCCGCTTCTGGGTCTCCAGTTCCTTCAATCCGAAAACCATCATCCTTGAGATCCTTCAAGTTGCGCTTAACCGCAAGGACACTTGCGCCAAGCGCTTTGCACGCACGGGCAACTTCGCGACCAATGCTTCCGTATCCAACAATCCCAACGGTGCTTCCTCTCAACTCAAGCGGTATGAATTTTATCCAGGCATCATCCGCCCAGGTTTTTGACGCCTTGTCTGCCAGCAACATAGGCAATTTGTGTCCCAAGCCAAATATCGACATGAGCACATATTCAGTCAACACTGATGCTGTTGCTCCACTTAGCGTCGTCACTCGAACATCAGAATTCACGATGGCATGTCCTGCCACATGATCAATTCCCGTATAATCCAATTGAACCCACTTCAATTTGGGGACATCCTCTGGATCTGGAAGTTCAAGGTTGGTGTAAAGGATTTCCACCTCGGGAAGTATGTCCTGAGGAAATTCCTCCAAAGAATCAGCTGGATGAAGAACGACTTTCAACCTTGGGGAAAGCGCTCGAATTTGCTCCAGCATCTCTTCGCGAAAATCTACCGTGATCAAAACAAGTATTTCATCCATATGCAACATTCTACATCACAGACACTAGGTGTGAAACCATGATAGAAGTACTCTTTAGAGACTTGAGAATGGAGATCAGAGACTGGGGGCTGGAGATGGCAGATAATTTGTTAGCTGACTGTCTGAGAGCTGAAGGCTGTCCCTGATCGCTGACGGCTGATCGCTGCCCTTGATCGCTGATTGCTGACGGCTGATCGCTGTCCCTGATAGCTTTAACTTCTCCCTTGTCGGAGCGATCAACCAACTCGTATAATCATTCTATAGGAACAACGTAGATGATGAATTTGGATAAAATTCAATCTATCGAGGAAACACAGACCAAGCTCGAGGAAATGCTATATGTCGCCGATCGAGGTCTGTCAACATCAATATATCTCTCTCTCAAACTTGGCAGGCCCCTATTCCTTGAGGGCGAAGCTTGAGTCGATAAAACAGTAGTAGAGACGCCCCGCTGGGGCGTCTAACTCTGGGTCGTCAGATAGATCAGCCAACCGCCTGGAGAGAAAAAGGGTACAACACATCACACTGATATTGGTTGCCCTCCTGTCCCTTACAATCCCCTTTCTATTTCATCAATCCTATTCCAAACAATATAATAATCCTCTTGCACAAGTTGTCAATTTGGTACGCGTGTCAGTAGTTTGGAGTGTTGGTTATGTCACTAGTAGATGGTTTTGGAATATTCTTGAGTGCGGTGATGGCAGGGGGTTTTCTCTGGGCCTTGGTCGACTTGCTCGTAAAAATTCGTCGACAACCAAAGAAAACTGGGCCAATCGATTTGACCAGGCTGTCATCCTATCCGCTCGTCCCTGAAATGATCAAGCAAGAAAAACCTCGAAAGCGATCCTATCCGAAGGAACTCATCGAATATAAATAGTTATCGAACTTCGATTACAACTTCCATTGGAACAGCTCTCCGAACCGAATCATTCACGGGTGACAAACGATACACGTTCTCCGCGATAGCTCTCAATTTTTCATGATCTGCATCATTTGATGACAACAGAATTTTCACGCTCGTGCTCAGCCACCCCGGTGGGATATCCGGATTCATCCCCAGATAACCTCTCTCATCCGATTCGCTCTCAACATGAACCTCCAACTCGGTCAATATCGTTTTCTTGCGCCCAATCTTAAGATCGCAACCTCTTATCAATTTCCTTGCCAATCCGGGTGATTATTCCTGGTAATGCCTCAATATCCTCCAATGATGTTCTGAAATTTACGATGCAACTGCGAAGTAGATACTTATCCCCTAACACCGCGTTGGAGAGGTATGCTTCCCCCCCATCTTGAAGCTCGGTTAGCAGTTCGGAGTTTAACTGATTTAGGTACGCTTCCCTCTCGTCATTCTGGAGATTTAGATCTGAAGGAACGTATCGGAATGTCGTAATGCTAAGACTGCAAGTATATGCTTCTAGATCCTTTGCCTCTTCAACCAGTTGATTCAGAATCTGGGCTAGACGGATATCCGCAGCGATCATTCGTATGTATCCCTCTCTCCCGGCCTGCCGTAATCCCATCCAAACTTTTAACGCTCGGAATCCCCGGGAATTTTGTGGGCCAATTTCATAGTAGTTCAGCGGGAGGCCTTCACCGGATGCATCAAATTTATAATAGCTTGGGTGATAACTGAATGTGTCGACCATAGCTTGTGGATCACGCACCAATATGCAGCCAGCCTCAAGTGCCGAATAGAGCCATTTATGGGGATCTATCGCAACCGAATCAGCTTCTCGCAATCCTAAAAGATCTTGGGGCGCATCCGGTAGAGCTGCAGCAAATCCTCCATATGCCGCATCAACGTGGAACCATAGATCGTGTTCACGGCAAATTTCTGCCAGGCGCGGGAGATCATCAATCGAACCCAATGCAGTCGAACCAGCAGTTCCGACGACAAGAAATGGCACATCCCCGTTCTCTTTGTCTTGCTCAATGGTCTTTTCCAAGATTTCCGTGTCCATCTTGAGCTGATCTGTCATAGGGATCCAGCGAATGGAATCTGTTCCCAAACCATATTGATCCGTAGCCTTTTGAATCCAAGTATGGGTTTCAGAAGAGCAATACACTCGGAGTGATTGGCTACTACTTCCCGACATCCCACGCTGTCTTACTTCCCAATTGCTCTTTGCTCTGCGCGCAACGAGAAAGCCTATGAAATTTGCCGTGTTGCCACCGCTTCCTAAGATACCCCCACAATTTGAAGGGTAACCTAGTAATTCAGCAATCCAGCGGACTGTCTCGGCCTCAATCTCAGAGGCAATCGGACTGATAGTCCAGGCGCCTACATTTGGGTTCACTGTGCTGGCGAGCATATCAGCCAGCGCACCGATTGGCGCTGCCGAAGCCGTTATGTATCCCATAAACCGCGGGTGTCCGTTGAAGACGGAGTGGTCGAACAAAAGCTTGGTTGCGTCCTCAATTATGTATTCGGGCGATACCCCTATCTCAGGAAGTGAATTGGTGCCTAAGAGATCCCGAACCTCGTTCGGACTCTCACCTGGGCTCACCCTCCGGTCTGGCAGTGAAATTAGAAAATCGGCAATTTCATCCACCAACTTGTGACCGATCGATCGGAATTCGTTCGCACTCATCTCGAGTGGTGCTTTGCGGTCGCGTAGACCCAGTTCAGCTTTATCCAAATTCATAATGTCACCCTAAGTATTTTCTACCGCTTGGTGCATCTTAGCATATGTGGTGTGAATATCCATCTCCCGTCTTGGGCTCCTGATCTTGCGCTATAGATCTTCCGCTTGATTCAACTCGGATTTAGCAGAATCATTACCATCCTTCAAGAGCATTGCTTCTGAAATCCATCGATGAGTCTGAGCAAGCAGGTGTTGCAGCTCTCCTCTTGAAGCTATTTTCTGAATGTCTTTCGCGTACAAATCGGTATTTAGTCTTGCAGGAGAAGATTGATCACTCAGAGCTATTCCAAGAGCAACCAATTGAGAACAGTCACAAATCCAGTGAGAGAATCTGCACCTGAGGAATGTCCCGTCTTTAAAATTCGTTGACAAGCCTTGGTTAGTTGACCAGATGAATTCCGCTCAATCGAAGAGACCAATTCGTGCCAGGTGATTGAGGCCTCACCTCTAACCGCACTTCGCAAGAACGCCATGGAGAGGGCGTTCGTCCGCCCTTCAAGTCCAATCACAATATCTCTCAAGAAATCGGTAGATCGACCTTGAGGCTCCAGGAGATGATATCCGAGAAATGCGCCCATCATAAAATCATCTCCCAGAGGTGTCAGACCCGTTCCTAAACCCGCCAACCCATGAGCAGCCTGTAGAGATAATGCTGGATCTGCGCGCTTAATTCCCTGGCAGAAAGCTCGAGCTGGATTAATTACAGCAGAAAGGAGCTGACCGTCAATCGTTTTGTCCTGCAGATCACATGGCTGTGTGTTGGAGGGGAGAAGATACTCCAAAATACCGGCGCAGCTCCCTGCTATCGAGCTCGCTTCCAAGATGGCGATGATTCTTGGTAGATGTCGAGATATAGATGACAGGGTATCACTTGGATTATCAATCTTAATCTTCGGGTCCCAATGTGCGGCATCTGTGATCAGGATAATAAGACTACCCACCGATAACAAATCTCCCTCAATTGAAACCACCGAACCCGAATCAATCCAATTCTGAAATCCTCCCTCTCCCCAACCCACAGCTGTTAACGGGTCAATCACTATCGCCAAAGGGGCAGGACCGATTTCTTCCGTTACCAATGAGAGAACCTCTTGTTTATCGTTTATTAGGTTGCATGCTTGTGGAAAGACATGAAGCACGCTAGATTGGAATCCTTTATCGAGCCATCGCCAAGCAGGGTGGCTGATAAACCGTGCCTCGATGATCGATTCGCTCTTGAAACGGGATCTTGAGACCTGTTCACTCACCTCGAAAAACTTGTCTTTCGATTATGTTCGATTCAACCTCCGTCGTAAAAACGATCGGAAGCTTGTTGGTTCTCTTTCAAGAAGATGCTTGAGAACGACAGGGCTTCCCCTAAAACCATACTCGGCGTAGTATTCAAACATCTTAACTAGTGATGAAAGTTGGTATTCGCCCAAACCGGATGCCTTCATCCGCGTTTTCCATCCCTCGAGTGTCTCCTCCAGGACAACCACATCATGTCCTAATTCAACAGACAAAGTTGCAGCCACTTCTGTCTGGCTGAGATTTTCGGGGCCGGCCAACTCATAAATCGCACCAACGTGCTCATCCCCTCCAAGGACAGTCGCAGCAGCTTGGGCAACATCAAGCAAGTCAACAACACACACACGCGTCTCAATTGGATAGGGGACCAAGAAAATGCC
>JAGLGG010000101.1 GCA_023144145.1 Anaerolineales bacterium
TACTCACACCGGGGTGCGAAAGGACAGCCTGGGGGTAACTCATAAAGCTCTGGGGGGAAACCATCAATAGATGCTAGTTTCTCACCTGGGCTACCGTCCAATCGGGGCAGTGAGCGTAATAGCGCACTTGTATAGGGGTGCCGGGTGTCGTTATACACCTTTTCAACTGATGCAAGTTCAACCATAAAGCCAGCGTACATCACCGTCACCCGATCCGCCAAACCAGCTACGACGCCCAGGTCATGCGTAATCCAGATTAATGCCATACCTAAATTGTCTCGTAAACGCTTAACCAAATCGACGATTTGGGCCTGGATTGTGACGTCCAGGGCTGTGGTTGGTTCATCAGCGATGATTAGGGCTGGGTTACACGTGAGGGCCATGGCGATCATCGCCCGCTGACGCATACCTCCTGAGAACTGGTGAGGGTAGTCACCAAGGCGATCGCTGGCTTCGGGAATTCCCACCAGGTCTAGCAAATCCGTCGCTCGCTCTCGCGCCTGCTCATCGTCCATCCCCAGGTGCAAGAGCATGGGTTCCATTATCTGAAAACCTACTGTGAGAACCGGATTTAGAGATGTCATAGGATCCTGAAAGATCATAGAGATTTGACTTCCTCTGATACCACGCATCTCCTCTTCGGAGGCTCCTGACAATTCTTTGTCGATGAAATAAACACTGTCAGCGGAAATTTTTGCGGGTGGTTGGGGAAGTAACCTCATCACAGAAAGCACGGAAACACTTTTGCCACAACCACTTTCTCCGACAATCCCTAACGTCTCCCCCTCATTAACATGGAACGAAACGCCGTTGACAGCGTGAACGGTGCCATCATCTGTGAAGAAGCGTGTGACTAGATTGTTGACTTCGAGAATCTTACGGGACAATGTGGTTTCTCCTGAGAGGTGGGTTTTGATACGCGGAGTGAGACATCACGGCCTCTGTTGATAAATAGGGATGAGTAGATTCTTGGCGCTGATTTTTCGTAGATTCCATCAAGAAAAAAAGGTTATTTCTCCGGGCTAGAATGGGCATTAAGTATATCCGCTATAGGCCTCACATCAAAGGGGTGGCCACCAAGCAACGGTGATTATAACCCATATTAATGAGGTTTCGTTAATCATACTTGGCTGATCAAGGGTGCTCCTCCGTTCCCTCGATAGCCACTCTGCCATCTCCTTCAAGCACCTTGTCAATAGATTACGACGTTTCATCCACGAGTAGGCGAGATTGGCAGTTACGCGATACAACCGGGGCGCCAGGGGCCGTTCTGTATTTCGATGAGCAAGGTGGTGTAGCCTTAGAAAATGTCCTGCAACAAATCGGCAGCTACTTCTGGATCACCGGTGATCGCCAGCGCAGTCCGATAAACCATCTAACGATGGCGATCATACAGAAAACCAAGCGCCTCCAGATCTCCATCCTGGAGTTTTGTTATTAATTGAATGTCTTGGAGTTGGCGCACATCGGCCTTCTCCTCTTCTATCACTTATATACCAACAAACAGCGAAAATGGTTCAATGAATTTCGTACTTTATTTCTCACAACTTTCGCCTGAGCCGTACTCTTCTATGTTCCACAACATGTTAAAAGTTGTTGGATCTGGTTGGGGTCCACACACTTCCGAGCCAAAGGCCAGAAGCCGCGGCAGGATGTACAAAGGGATGGAGGGCATTTGATCTCGAAAGATGCTCTCAGTAGTTCCAATAGCTTCATTATATGTATCACCTGAACTACTACCAATCAGTATCTTCAAACAGGCCCGGTCATAATCAGGGTCGCTAAAACCGGTTGCATTAACTCCGAAAACATTATCCACATTTGGCACTTCGAACCCCGCGAACATTTCACATGGCGGACTCGTGAATGTCGGCCATGCCCAACTAACTAGATCAAACCGGCCTCCGAAGATCGGTCCGTTTGGCCATGGTTCAAAAAGTTCACTCGCCTCGATGAACTCAGTTTTAATGCTAAATCCGCATCTAGCAGCATTCTCCTCAAACACGGGGGAAGAAATTTCGCTAAAATAATCGAAGGTTGTAAAGAGATTCACCTCGAGCAATGATCCATTTGGGATTCCCGGCACTGCGCTGGATACTCTTGACGTTTGCGGATCATCGTCGTCATCAACCCATCCTACTTCTTCCAATAACTCTAGTGCTTCAGCAATGGTGGGTAACTCAAAATCAGAGTCTGTTTGATGCAATGGATGTGCAGGAGGAAGGTAGGAGTCGGGCACAACAGATTGCCCCAGAAATACATTTTCAACTACATCCTCACGCTGAAGACATGTTGCCAAAGCCATCCGCATCCTTACGTCGGCGAATATTGTGGTCGCCCCTTCCGAGCCAACATTGAAATCAATACGTTGCATCACTACGCCAGCTATTGAGCTCAAGTTCATCCGCTGATCTTCTGCAAGTTCGATTGCCTTGGCCCAGAGCGACGGTGAGATGAGCGATTCCTCTAAAACATCACACTCTCCAGTGAGTACCTGCTCTAATGCGGATACGTAGTCGGAATCCAGGAATCGGATCCGGAGTAAGTCGAATTGGGGAAATCCCTCGGATGATCGAAAGTAAGTTTCTGATTTACGAAGAACAATTTCCTTTCCAGAATCCCATCGATCGATAAGATAAGGGCCCCACCCGATGGGAAAATGCATTGTCTCTTCCGTCGAAAGCAGTTCCAGGGCACTGAAATCTCCTAGGAGGTGAGATGGGAGGGGAGACCAGAAGTCAGACTCAAATTCAGAATCCAGGAAGCCTGGAATGCCGCTCCAACGAATGTGGAGCTCATCTAGTGCCTCGTACGAACTCGTGCGATGTACCAAATACTTAGTCGAAGGTGTATCGTCATCCGCGTCAATATTAAAGGAAAATACGGAATCAATGGCTGTAAGCGGTTCACCATCCGACCATTGAATATCAGGCAACAACTCGAAATCCACAACAAGACGATCCATCTCGACTTCGCCCTCCTGGAATTCTGATATGCAATCTGGGCTTGTGCATCCAGATGGTATGAAGGGTTTTCCAGGAGAAAGCACATCCGGGAGTTGAGTTTCCGGATTCAAGTAGATCTGTCCTTCACTCACCAGCAAAGTTTCCATCCTTGCGTCACCATCATTGAATGAGGGCAGTTTTGACAGGATCACCGGCTCATATTGGTATGAGCGCAAATCAATGGGACCATCGTAAATTGCTTGCAAAATTGAATCGGCTTCCGGACTTGACGAGGCGTAAAGATAAAGAGAGGTCGGTTCTTGAGCAAGACACACAACCAGGGTTTTTGGTGGTGGTGGAGGTTGTTCCGTAGGGATTGGTTGGGTGGGCGTTGGTGTTGCGGGAGGAATTCGAGTGATAGGAATATCCACTTCCGCTGGTTCGCCGCATGACGAAAGGATAGCTACGAAGATCACTGCGGCAATCACAACCCGATATCGTTTTGTTGGAATTGGCACCATGCTCCTCAATCCTCCTCCTGATAATCCTTTTGCCTCATTAATATATAGATTTGTTTATCTAAAACGTGGATGTGCGATCAGGTTTAGTCCTCATCAAACTTCATCCCCTCATCTTCTACAATCCTGTCGATGATGGTCTTATCGTGACCTTGGAGATCCAGTGATTCAATGAGATCTGGGCGGCGTTTGATCGTTCGCCGCAAGGATTGCTCATACCTCCATGCTGCGATCTTGGCGTGATCTCCGGATCGTAACACCTCTGGAACCTCCCAACCGCGGAAAACCGCAGGTCGTGTGTAATGGCCATGCTCAAGCAGCCCATCTGCCAATGTATCCTTTGAGGTCGCATCCATGTCCCCCAATACTCCTGGTAAAAGACGCATCACCGCATCGATGAGGATCAA
>JAGLGG010000102.1 GCA_023144145.1 Anaerolineales bacterium
GCCAAATGCTCCCGGATGCGCTCATCGATCCCCTCATAGCGGCCACAAATGAGCGCAATTCGCTCATGCTGAGAAAATTCTCGGGCAATGGCCTGATCAAATTTTCGACCTTGAGGTGTTAATAACACAATTGGAAGGCTGCTCAAATCAGGCCCTAACACAGTCTCAACTGCTGCGAATATGGGTTCCGGCTTCATCACCATTCCCCCACCTCCACCATAGGGCTCGTCATCCGTTGTGCGGTGGCGATCGGTGGTGAAATCGCGAATGTTGTGCAAGCTAACCCTGACCACGCCAGATTTCTGTGCGCGACCCAATATACTCGTCTGGAGGTATTCTTCCATCACTTCAGGAAGGATTGTAAATACGTCAAATTGCATGTTTTTCATTCCAAGAATTCGCTAATAAACGATATTATCCCATGACTCCACTGAAAAAAGGTCAATCGCAAGAAGAGGATCGGTATATGTGGGGGTAGCGGTCGAAACGAATTTCGAACGACACGAGGGATTCCAAGGGTTGAAATTGTTGCGGAAGCTGGGAGCCCTCGTATTTGTTACCCTCCCGGAGGTCTACTTGCGCGAATTTGATCGGTGAAAGTATTTGGCAGACCTCCGGGAGGGTTAAACTGACAATGCTTCGCCCGGGGCTGTCTAAAAGGGTATTAGATGTTCCATGGTTCTAACCAAAACAGAGCGTATGGGCAACTGGCCAGTTGCCCGTACACCTGATGATTATGAGAAGCGTCTTAACAATGCGATCTCACCGAAGCTATGGCCAATGAGAGACTGCCTTTTAGGGCAACCCCAGACGATAACCCCTACTCTTCTGGAACGGTAGGCAACGCTTCAGCAAGGACCTCAACAGAGGAAATCGGTGGTCCAAGGCTGTACACCTCAATTTCAAAATCAATCACTTCACCAGGTTCGACTCGACCAACATGTTCCCATTTACGAAATCCAACCACCTGCCCGGTGTCACCGAAAGCGGTCACAAGAAAGCTCACTTTCTCTGTCCCAATTTCGTTCTCAGGATGGATCGAAGCAGTTCCAGCGATCTTCCAAATTACTCCATTCTGCCCACTGACTTGGGATTCCCAATCAAGGCTCATACCCATATACCGCCCTTCAACACTTTGTGCGGGGAAAGACGTATTTGTGATCGCAATGGCAAGTTCAGCGTTGTCGATCTCATCGGAAAACTGTACCCCGAAGGGCATCACCGAGCCAGGAGGCAATAAGTTCAATGGAGCGAAAGCAGGTTGCGCACCGATTTGTTCACCTTGATCATTGAAGCGTGTGATGATTACGCTTAATCCTTCCAACCATACTTCAGCGCTGTTGACTACGTGGGTAATACACCAGAGGTTTTCTGTGATTGTGGTGTAGCAATTGACTTGAGCAATCTCGAGCGGAATGGGAGTTGCGGTTGGAATTAGCCCTCCAGGGACATCACCTTCCAGGCTTGGAATAAGAATCTCTTGATCGATGCTCAAGATTCTGGGGTTAATGTCAGGATTTGCAGCCAAAACCTCTTCCAAGGTCACCCCATACCGGATTGCAATTCCGAGAAGCGTATCATCTTTCTGAACAATATGAACAAATGGTGTTGGCGAAGGACCTGGAGATGGGATGACTGTAAAGATTGGCACGGCCATTTCTCTTGTTGGTGTGGCACTGGACCGCTGTAATGGCAAGAGTGTGGCTGTGGGAGACGGAGGTGGAGTCGTCGGCGTTGGAGAGCAGCCAAAAAGCGAGAGGAGGATTAGGATCTTCAAGCACAATGATAGTTTGTTCATCGGAGCGAGGCGCATTATACCAGAGCCTATTTTGAGAAACATCATCGCAGTAATTATCATAGAGGATCCAAAATCGGGTCAAACCTATTCCCTCAAATGGCGTTACCCTTGAGGAGAGTCTATACTTATGCCGGTCATAATCAAGTACTTTGCACCAACGCGAAATAATACCTTGGAGTGATCCTTGGAATCCTCTTCCGACACCATGCTCACAGAAGCCATAGCAGCAATCAGGTCTGGCGACAATACGCATGCACGTGAACTTTTAACGAGGTTACTCCGAATCGATTCTGCCAATCAAGAGTATTGGTTGTGGTTGAGCACTGTAGTGGAGTCAGAGCGAGAGCGAATTTACTGTCTGCAATCGGTTCTGAAACAAGACCCCACGAATCGCGCGGCGCTGAGGGGTTTGGCCATCCTGGGAGCGAAACAGCCATCTGATATTGAGCTGACCGGTATCTTAAAAATTCCACATCGGAAGATCGAGCCTCCCACAAGAACATCACCCATAAACATACCGGGTGGAAAGTGGATCATCCTTGCCGCACCGATTGCTGCCCTCGTTGTGATGGTATTATTTGTCAGCTTTTTATTCCGACCTAGATCGACCTCAGTTGCCCCCACGCTCCCGCCTCCAAGCCCCACGTTGAGTCCGACTCCAATAGCAACTGCAACACACACTCCTGTGCCCATAGAAAGCGTTTTAATTAGAACTCCGATCCCCACTGAACTTTCAGGAACGCCTTTAGCAATATTTGCAGGTGTGTCACCGACGCAAACCCCCTATTGGGGCGTCACTCCTAATCATAACTATGAAGCCTATACATCTTCAGTTGCCGCATTAATGCGTGGAGAGTATCAGAAGAGTATTGACTACATGGAGCAAGTAATAAGGACCGATGACAAGCTCTCCGATGCATATTTCATAAGAGCTGAGGCATATCGTAATCTTGGATTGCTGGATGAGGCGGAACAGGAATACCAACTTGCGCTGCAGTACAATCCCTCCCTCGCAGCGGCCCATTTGGGGCTTGCCAGGATACAAATGATCCGCAACCCCAATGTACTTTCGGAGGAGTTTGATCTAGCGATACTCCATGATCCCAATCTCTTGCCAGCCTATTTAGAGAAAGCTGAATTCCTGGTCAGTCAAGCGCAATGGGAAGCACTCGAGGAGCTCAGTAGATCAGGTTTGAGAGCCGGAGTCAGATCTCCACTGCTGCAATTACATGAAGGGCGAGCGCGCTACTATCTCGGAAGATATGAAGAAGCTCTTGACAGCATTCTCCTGGCAACCTCTAGCGATGAGAGCATTCTAGATGCATATTATTTACAAGGGGTGACATTGATTGCCTTGGCACGCGAAGAGCAATCCATCTCGCCCCTCGAAACATATAACGCTTATGCCATTGGAGATATCCACGGGTGGAACGCGATCGGAGTTGCTTACAATAACATTGATAATTTCGTGGAGGCTGAAACCGCTTTCAGCTATGTCCTAATTCTTGACGAAATGAATTTTGTGGCATTGTACAACCGTGGTCTGCTTTTCATGGATCTGAAGCGGCATGAAGAAGCTATAGCAGATTTTGAGAAAGCTAAAGAGGTCAACCCCCAGTCGGATGCCCTGGAATTTGCTCGAGCACAGGGTTATTTCGCCTTGGGAGAGGATCAAGTTGCGCTTGAAGCGCTTGAGGTCATTTTCGAACGCTCTCTTGATCCTAACCTGGTCGCGGATGCATACGCTCTTCAAGCGCTCTATTACGTAAATCAAACACCGCCATATATCTCTGAGGCAATATCCAATTGGGAAATAATCATCCAGTTAGAAAATGTCTCCGAAGAACGTAAAGACCAAGCTCAGAATCAATTATTCATGTTTGTCAATTTCCCCTGACCCTTTCATTTGAGGTGCTGGCATCCCATTTTGACATGAGCTCCAATTTCGTCGAATTACGCTCTTTAAATCTAATTTCTGATCGAAATCTCGCAATAGATTGGCAATTCCTGATCCTTTCTTTCAGCGTGGTGCATGTCCATGCATTAAATCGTATTGGACATCGAATTGCTCCCCCCCTAGACAGTCAGCTTTCCCTAGGATAGAATCTTGGATCGAAGGAATACGTACGGAGGAAATCTTGGCAAACAAACAATCGGCAAAGAAACGAATCCGCCAAAATGAAAAGCGGAGAATGCGCAATCGTACAGTGGTTACGCGCACAAGAACTTATCTTAAACGTGCACGGATGGTGATGGATGAAGGTGATGCTGTTGCTTCTCAAGAAGCGGTTAAGGTCGCGGTGAGCGAGCTTGATCGTGCAGTTTCAAAGGGAGTATTGCATGCGAAGAACGGCGCCCGTCGAAAAAGCCGCCTTCTGGCCCGTTTGAATTCAATGGGAATGGAAATCGAACCATCCGAGTGAGGCCACTAGTTCTGATATCTAAAGGACGCACCGGAGGGTGCGTCCTTATTTTGTTCAATTAGGCTTGGGGAAGGGGAAACCATGTTCGAGGATGAACTAAATGCAGCATCAGGATTTATCCTTGCCGAATTTGACGCGCAAAATCTTCTCACACCAGAGCAGATTGATTGGGTGCCCATCCCATTTTCCGGAACGTGGGGTTTCGGCACCGCGATCTCCTTTCAAGCTGCTGCAACAGAAGCGCAAGAAAATAAGGACATAAAAGTACCCTATCGTGCTGAAGAGATAGCCAACGGCATTGTTAAAAAGCTGGAAAACATCCCGGGATTCAGCCAAATCGATGCGGCACGTGGCTATATCAACCTTTTTATTGACCCCTCCAATTACGCCTTGCGAGTAGTTGACACTGTTTTAGGAGAGAGTGAAAACTTTGGAAAAGGAACTCCAAAAGCCAATCGTGTTATGGTCGAGTACTCACAACCCAATACGCATAAGGCATTTCACGTTGGGCACCTACGCAATGTAATTCTAGGAGGTGCCATGGCGAATATCCTGGAATTTGCCGGTTACGATACTGTAAGGGCGAATTATATTGGGGATATTGGTTGGCATGTCGTGAAATGGATGTGGTGTTACAGACGTTTTCATTCAGGCGAACAACCAGTAGGAGATCGAACCCGTTGGATGCAAAAAATTTATTCCGAAGCCAGCCAATTGGTGGAGGGGAATGTTGAATATGAGGCCGAGGCGAGAGACTTATTCATGAATTGGGAAGCACGTGATCCGGAACTCGTGGGGCTCTGGGAAAAAACTCGGCAATGGAGCATTGAAGGTTTTCAGGATATATACAAGGAGCTCGGTGAACACTTTGATGTGATTTTCTACGAAAGTGAGGTCGAAGACACGGGCAAGGAGTTTGTTGATGATCTCATCACACGCGGTATTGCCATTGATGAGAGGGACAGTGGTGGTCCAGTAATCGTTAAACTTGACGAGTTGTTGGGGATTGAAGGTGAACAATACCGTGTATTGGTTATCCTGCGCAGTGACGGTACTTCACTCTATGCGACCAAGGATATCGCTCTAGCGATTAAGAAATTTGAAGAATGGAACATAGACCGATCAATATACGTAATCGATGTCCGCCAGTCATTGTATCTTAGGCAGATTTTTAAAACCCTGGAAATTATGGACTTCAAGCAAGCAGAAGATTGCTATCACCTCTCCTATGAAATTGTTAATCTTCCTGGTAACGTAACTATGTCTTCAAGAGATGGCACCATCGTGATGTTTGATGAGTTGCTGCAGGAGGCTTTTGAACGGACCGGAGCGATTGTCGAGGAAAAGAATCCCGAGCTCAGTGCTGAAGAGAAGCGAGCGGTCTCAAAAGCAGTAGCAATAGGCGCTTTGAAATACCCCATGTTGGCAATCGACACCAATAAGGTTTCTACATTTGATTGGGATCAAGCGCTGGATTTTGAGGGGCATGCCTCCCCTTATATCCAATATGCGCACGTGCGTGCGAGCAGCATCCTGGCAAAAGTATCCGAGTTCCCGAGTATCGTTGAGGCAATTCATAGTCTTGAGGACGCTGAAGTCTCGCTACTGGATCGAATTTCTCGGTTTCCGGACGTGATCCAGCGATCGGCTGATGATTACAAACCACTACGTATAGCAAATTACGCTTACGATCTGGCGCGTGACTTCACAGATTTTTACCAAAATTGCCCTGTTCTTCAAGCTGAAGCACAAACACGCGATTTCCGCCTGAGACTGACCGCTGCAGCTCGGCAAGTGATTGCCAATTCCCTTCGGGTACTCGGCATTTCAGCACCCTCGGTTATGTAAAACCTAATATTAGACGCATCAAGAATTGCGCGATTCATAATCGTTGACGCATAAGGTTTATCAATCAGGTAGAGGGATAGGAATGAAGCGCAAGCAACGGAAGGAACCTTTTGCAAAGCTTCAGTGGCATTCACGGAACGAAGATTTAGTCCAAGCTTCGGTTGAATATACTCCGACCACACTCGTGAACCCAAGCAAACTACCTGCGAAGAAATCTGACCGAAGCAAACTATTGCTCGGGGATAACCTCGCCGTCATGGCTGCTCTTCAGGATGAGCTAAAGGGGCAGTTTCACCTCATTTACATGGATCCACCCTTTCTATCAGGCAAACGGTACCCAGCCCGCATCGGGAGGAATGAAGATTCGCGTCGCCCTGAAGATTGGGAAACAATCGAGGGGTATCAAGATACGTGGAAGGACGGGGCAGCATATTTAGACATGCTTTACCCGCGATTACTTCAAGCACATCAACTTCTATCACATAATGGGACCTTTTATCTCCATCTCGACTGGCATGCATGCGCCTATGCTCGTGTCCTCCTTGATGAAATTTTTGGTGCTGACAGGCTGATCAATGAAATTATTTGGGTATACCATGGGCCATCCCCAATTAAGACCGCTTTCAAGCGAAAACATGACACTATCCTGGTTTATTCAAAATCCGCTGAATACACTTTCAATGCCGATGCAGTTCGGATCCCTTACAACCCATCCACCATCAAAACTTTCGAATCCTCAGCCAAAGCTGGATTTGGCAAGATGCCCGACCTCGAGCGCGGCAAAGTTCCGGAAGATTGGTGGTATTTTCCTGTAGTTGCGCGGCTTCACAGCGAGAGAACTGGATACCCAACTCAAAAACCTGAAGCTCTGCTCGAGCGAATCATCCTGGCCTCGAGTAATCCTGGGGAACTCGTTGGTGATTTCTTCTGTGGATCGGGGACAAGCCTCATCGTCGCCAATCGCCTGGGTAGGCGCTGGGTTGGGTGCGATGCCTCACCACTCGCCACATCGACAACGTATCGGCGCTTTCTGCTAAAGGAAACAGAGCCGAGTTTCGAATATTACCAGGCAAAGGAACGTGCTTCTGATTGTTCCGAAAAAATGGAAATTGATGTGATGATAGAAGAAATGACGGTTGAAGTCTCTTTCCAGGGCATTGTAGATGATGCAGAAAAACTATTCCCCGGGTGCATAATTTATTGGGAGGTTGATTGGAATTTTAATGGTCAGATCTTTGCAAGCAAATCACAAATTGTGCGCGGTTGGAAAGACGAGGAAATTGATCTCCAAATACGGCACGCTTACCCAAACCAAGGAAAGTACCAGATCGCGGCTAGGTGCACAGATCATCATGGGAAAGTAAGAGAATCTATCATCAGTATCGATATCCCCTCTCCACGCCCGCAATAAAGCGCTAATTCCCGTATCCCTGGCAGAAGAATTCCCAGACTATCCTGTCGCGACCCCCACAAATATTCATCGACTCACTTCGAGGGTTGTTTTTCAGTACGCTCGCTGTTAAAAAATATACTTAGAAAACTTAAACTCCCATCTTTTCCAAGAAAAAAAACGCCAGGTTGACGACCTGACGATATGAATAATAATCAGAAATTTTGGATTGTCTAATCAGGTAAATCGAAACGGTATCCCATCCCACGAATTGTCTTCAAGAAAATTGGATGATTTGGATCTGGTTCAATTGCCCGGCGTAACCACGACATATGTACATCGAGCGTACGTGTATCACCAGTGTAATCCGTAAACCAAACTTCACGTATGAGTGCTTTGCGCGTCAATAATCTGCCTGGGTTGAGTATGAACATTTCAAGCAACTTTGCTTCTTTTGGTGTGAGGCGCGCTTCTACTCCGTAGGAAAAAACTTTACGCTGTGCTAGGTTCAAGCGGATTGGACCGATCTCAACAACATAACTCTCATCACCAGGAAGCAGCCGTGCGATCCGATTTAACAGCTTACGTGGAGTAAAGGGATGAACAAGCGTCATGCTGGCTCCGTTCCCAGGATCAGGACGAGAGCCTTGAGGTGAAACCAAAATAATTGGAAGGCCATCCAATCGTGCTCTGACTGCACGGCTCATGCGTGTACCGCTTGTTCTCATCGAGGCTGCGTCTAGGACGACAATATCGGGGGGACTTTTTGATGCTGCACGAAGCGCTTTATCCAGCTTATGAAAAATATCGACCGAATACCCCTTCTTCTCGAGAGCAGGCGCAAAAGACGGCACACTCGTTCTACTACTCTCAATTAAGATGATGTTGGCGATCGCCATTAATGGGGCCCCAGCGGATAAAAACTGGCAGCGTCTTTTTTCCCGCTGCCGCTCAAAGTATTATATCAAAATTTAAGGTTGTAGCAAAGATTGGGCTCTTAAACATTGCTAACAACAACCTTAAATAATTCGGCATACTGCTAATCCGTAGAATCAGGACACGGACAACCCAGAAGATACTACCATTCAGTGATTTTAACGGAGCTCGCTCGTTCACTAGAACGAATTTTACTTGCCCCTCCTCCCTCGGCATGACTTCTACCCCCGCCAAAGCCTCGGAAGGGTTCTTCGCCTAGGATACGAGCCAATTCTGCTGCATAAGCCACAGGTCCTGCCCACAACAAGAGAGGAGAGATGGCTTCACGGGTGCGTGGATCTAATCCCTGCCACCCACTCCATCGGCTGACCAACAGTTGACGTCCAATAGCTCTCGCTGCAGTTTCGATCTCCCTCTCCCTTCCAATGGATCTGCCTTCAGCACTCAATAACCAGGTTGGCATGGTTGTAGGTTCAGAAAAGTATTCTATATGCGCCCACTCCTCCACATCCTGTCCCCATGCGGACACACCTGCAGATTCCACGATTTTTGCCGCAGAGAACATCGACGACCCTCGTCCAGGACCAGAGCCCAGAAAGACAATATTTTCTCTCCCGGCGATTCTTTTCGCGAAGGATCTTCCCCTGCTTTGCTCTTCTGACATCCACCGCTCTAATTCGACTGGCACTCCCTCGATCGACCTCGAAATATGCTCACTACTCTGATCTGATGTCAATAACGAGCAAATTGCGTATCCCATAAGAAGAGAACCCAGATAGCTGATCAGTCCGGGTCCATGGGGAAGATCCGGTGTTGGGAGAGAAAGAAAGGCATCTGCAGTAGTTGCCAGTGAGCTTTCAGGATCACTGGTGAAGCCCATCGTAAGTGCGCCGAGGCTCTTTGCAATTTCTATCGCTTCTATGGTTCGGGCAATTTCCCCAGATGCTGAAATTCCTATGACCAGGGTCCGTCGCTTTTGCTCCCCAATCTCGGGAATTCTGTATCTTCCCACCGTTAATGCTGGTCCGACCCGCGTTAACGTCTTGGCCCAAACTGTGAATGCAAATTCGAGGCTGCTTGCTGCATAATAAGAATCACCACAGCCCGTAATATGAATTTCCTCGATCCCTTCGCTCAGAAATGATTTCAAATGTCCAACACTCTGACGGGCTTTCTTCCAAGCCTCTTTGATAAATTCCGGTGCGAGAGCTGTTTGCTCAAGAAGTGAGTGGCTCAATTGCTCCTCCCCATATCGATCTGTATAATCAATCCAAATGAGCTTAGAGGACATTCAGTATTTATTCATCGGGGGACTGCGAGAAGACTATTTTATCACCCATACGGATGAAGTATATCTTGGCGTACTCGGTGGAAATGCGATCTATGCTGCAGCAGGCGCGAAGATATGGTCTCCATTTATCGGCATCGTAAGTCGTGTTGGATCCAATTACCCCTTAAAGTGGTTAGAACAAATCAGAGATGCAGGGATCAATGTCGGTGGAGTTCAAATGCTAAACCATGCACTAGACACTAGAACTTTCTATGCATACGTCTCGGAAGAGGAGAGAGTAGATACAAATCCAGCATCACATTTCTTGAGAATCAACCATCCCCTCCCGAAATTCCTCTTAGATTATCAATCGTCAACTGAGGACATGGATGATAAAGAGAAATTCAGTCCTCTAGCAATACGCCCAGATGATGTCCCCGCTCTCGATTCAGTCCGTGCTGCTCATATCGCACCAACTCATTATATTTCACATACCGTCCTTTCCGTTCGTCTAAGAGAGCTCCATATTGGTCTGATTAGTTTGGATCCATCCGAAAGATATATGAATCATAACTTTCAAGACGAACTACATGTCATTGTTCACGACCTGGATATTTTCTTACCAAGCGAAAATGAGGCTCGGTCCTATTTTCTCACTCAAGATATTGATGTCTGGGAGATGGCCGAGACTTTTGGAAGTATGGGTTGCAAAATTGTGGTGATTAAATCAGGTACCAAAGGGCAGTACCTTTGGGACAACGTATCTAAAAAACGCTGGCATATCCCTGCTTATCCTGCCAATGTGAAAGATGTTACTGGTGCAGGGGATTCCTATTGCGGAGGTTTTCTAGTTGGGATGGATATCACTCAAGATCCTCTTGAAGCAGCCCTGCATGGCTCCGTTTCTGCCTCAATAACAGTTGAGGGGATTGGACCTCTATATTCGATTGAAACCTATCCCGGTTTGGCAGAGGCTCGACTAGAATCCCTTCGATTAGCTGTGAGAGCGGTGTAAATATGATTTTAGAGAGATTACTCAAGCGTACACTTGAAATCCAATCAATTCCAGCGCCCACATTCTCCGAGGGCGCCCGTGCAGCATGGTTTCACAAGGAATTGGATAGCATCCAACCAGATATCGCCGAACAAGATCCTATAGGAAATGTATATTTCCGAATTCCGGGCGGCAATCTGAATCCTGTTGTGGTCACTGCTCACTTGGATACTGTTTTTTCGATGGATGTCGCACTCACATGCCAGAGAAACGCTGAACGCATTAGTGGTCCTGGAATTGGTGATAATTCCATCGGTGTGGCTTCACTTCTAGAATTGGCTTCAGATTTATTAGGGGTCAACCCCCCAGGGGATATTTGGCTTGTTGCTAATGTGGGCGAGGAAGGATTGGGTAATTTGCTGGGAATGCGTCATGTGGTCTCGAAATTTGGCGATCAAGTAACAGCGTATATTGTGATCGAGGGGATGGCATTGGGGCATATTTACCACCAAGGTCTTCCAGTGCGGCGATATCAAATTTCCGCTGAAGGACCAGGTGGTCACGCCTGGATTCACAACCAACGTCCTTCCGCACTTCATACCTTAATAAAATTGAGCCGCCGCTTGATCGAGATAGAATTGTCAACTTCGCCAAAGACATCGCTTAATATCGGAACGATGCATGGGGGCACGACGATCAATTCAATTGCCCGCAGCTCATTTTTAGAGCTCGACTTGCGTTCAGAAGATAACGATACGGTCGAAGCGCTCGCTCATCGAATTGAGCAAGTTGTGCGGGAATTCGAGCGCGATGAAATTTCTTTGAAAATTAGGAGCATAGGCGATCGCCCTGGTGGTAGTATCCCAATCGATCACCCTTTGGTGGAAACCGCAAAGCAAGCCCTCAAAGCTTCTGGAATCACCCAAATTAAGCTTGAAGCTGGATCGACAGATGCGAGTGCTCCTCTGAGCGAAGGTTTTCCAGCAGTTTGTGTTGGAATTACGCGCGGTGGGGATGCGCATAGTATGGATGAGTTTATTGAGATCGCACCAATAATTTCTGGTTATCAATCCATTCTTAACTTAATACAGATGGCTTTCCAACCCATATAATCTGTTTAGGACAAACTTGGATTTGCAGTTTTGCGGGACACTGTCTTTCAGTGAACTGTCAATTCTGGGGATTCCCCCAGAATTGACCCTGCGTCTTAAGCCATGATCTTATGGTGATTCGGAGGTCACTGTTTGCGATGGTGTTTGCGCAGTTGAAATCACACTGAACCGGGTAGACGTTTTCCACTCCATTCCTAAAAACATCCGAATTTCATACTCCCCCTCGGACCATTGTTCTGGTTCACATTCTGTGTAACCATACCCACCCGTATCACCATCCCAAGGGATAGATTCCTCGCAGACGATGGTGTTCCCAAAATACCACAGTGCGGTCCATTGTGCGCCATTAACCAGATTGTTATATGTGAAGGTCCCAAAAAGCCTCCCCACCGGCAGGTCGAATTCTTCACTTGGATTTATAGATTGGTTATCACGAATTCCTCTCGCAACTTCAATTTGACTGAAGGTCGAGTCCGGATTTGGAGTAACGCCAGATTCAATCTTTTCGCTAATCTCAGCAGGTAATAGGGGTGTTGGCGTGATCGTTGGGGTGGGAGTTGTTGAAGCTGTCGGAGTGATCGTTGGAGGGGGAGTTATTGTTGGTGTATTGGTTATTGTAGGTGTAGGAGTGATCGTTGGTGTTGGGGTCACTGAAGGGGTTGGAGGTACGATAATAAATGCAACCTGACGGCCAAATAAGGATGTCAGCAGTCCAACTACTGCAAAGATGAGGCTTAGCAGCAGGAGCCTCCATCCTTGGGTAATTTTTCTTCGCCGGAGCATGAAGAACGGCAATTGACTGGCATCGCGTATCTGTCTCCAACCAAAATAGGCGGATGCAGCAAGAGCTGCGAGCATGAATATGGCGAAATACTGAACAAGTTGATCGATCGTCATTGCTAAAATCCGCTAACTTAAAGAATTCCTACAGCCGCTATGTAATATTATATTGAAACATATGCTTCAATCCAGCATGTGCAGGGATCCAATTTGGTGAAATATCTGGATTAGCACACATGGTATTAGAATTTCCAATTCCTGATCCGATCGGCCAATCATAGAGTATGTGTTATTTTTGAGTGCCAGGTCAGGCAAATTGGTGCTGACACAATCCATAAATTCTGAGAAGAATGGTGCTTTACATCCCAGCGTCCTCCGGGGACCTGACAGAAGAAATTAAATTCTTTTGATTTATGATTGAGGGTCATGCATCAAAGAGGCCACCAACGGCATCAAGTAATTGGCGTTGGCTAAATGGCTTACGAAGGGTTGCATTCGCTCCCAACGACAAGGCTTGTTCTAAGGCGACATCTGCTTGCATGCCAGCAGCAGTTAGTACGATGGATGGGATTTCGCTAATTTCAGGATCGGCCCGTTTGTGTTCGAGCAGGTCTAATCCACCGAATTCAGTATCCTTTATACCTGGCATGATGAGATCTACCGTGAGTGCATCTGGTCGTGAATCTTTTAATATCCTCAATCCTTCACTGGCGGAGTTCGCTTGGAGGACATCATATCCTGCTTCCTCAAGGACCAGCCTAACGATCTGACAGATATACATCTCATCATCTACAATCAGGACACGGTGCTTCATAGTTAACCTATGGCATCAGTGGGTTCACTTGCTCCAGGGCTTCCTCTACGCTCGGAAAAATTGGGAAAACCCTGTCAAGTAAAGTAAGGCGAAGCGCAGTAAGGGCTTGTGGGTGCGGACGACTAAGACTAATTGAGCCTCCACTTTGACGCAGTGCCTTCAATCCGGAGACTAATGCACTTAAGCCAGAACTATCGATAAAATCAACGCCCTTCAAATCCACAACAACAAGTTTAGGCGATGTTTCAGCGATAGTTTTCAAGTTCTCCCTGAGTGAGGGGGCCGACTCAACATCAACTCTTCCCTGGGGCCGAACAATGACCTGTTCTGAATTAGGGCGCTCAAGTTCAATGTTCATTCCGAATCTTCTCCTATAAGTCGTTTTGTTAAGGTCCAATGGTTGCGACCGTCTTGTAAGCGCTCATAATTGCAGCCATCGAGCGCACCCTGAATTATTCTCAGTCCGTACCCGTCCAACGGTGGATCATCAGGATTTACCGAAAAATCCGTACCTGCGAATGGGTTAAACTCAACTCCGCGATCGAACAAATCAACTTGCCAGAAATTGCTTGACAAGCTGAGACTCCCCATTATCAAGCCTTTTCCATTCCAATAGGCGTGTTTGCTTTGATTTGTAACAACTTCTGAAAGTGCCAGGGTAAATTCATCCACCAGGCCTGGACGTTTCTCTTCAGAAGCAAATCGTGAAAGTTGTTCCCAGACCCATTCAACGAATGGACTAATTTCCGAGAATTCACTGGATATAACAAATGGAACGATATCTTGAATATCTTCTTCAAATAATGTAGCCCGAACGAGAACCATTGCTAAATCATCTCGGATGGGTGCGCTTCCACAAAAAGTTTTTACTGCTTCTACAATTGTCTGGATTTGAGTTTCGGTTGATGCAAGATGTACGGCCTCCATTATATCCGATAGCCTCTGAGCCCCAAATATTTCACCATCAGAATTTTCAGCCTCCGTGATTCCGTCAGAGTAAAGTAGGAAAACATCACCCTGCTCAAGGTTTATTTCTTTCGTCCTGCAACTGAGGATGCGCTGCACCCCAAGAGGTAGTCCGGTCGCTGGAAGGAACTCAATCCAGGATTTAGCCTTTCGCCAGATAGCTGCTTCGACATGTCCCGCTGAAGCGTAGGCTATTCCCAGAGGGTCGGTGTCTATTCGCGCAACGGCAGAAGTAACAAACGCTTGCGCTTTATCCAGATCCGCATAAATGGATCGATTGATCTCGGCTAAGAGTTGTGAAGGGTCACGTTGATAAGGTGCTTCACTGTGAAAGGTCGCGTGCACGACGGCTGTGAGAATCGCGGCAGGCATCCCCTTGCCCGATACATCTGCCAATAGCACGATCGGCTCACCAGTTCTCAAATGGGCAATGTCGTAAAAATCGCCGCCTACTCGTCGCGCTGGTTGGAGATAGGCTGATAATTCACAATCTTTGACGATCGGTAATCTGATAGGAAGAAGGCTGGATTGAATATCTGCAGCAATGGATAGCTCTCGCTCTAATCGTTTTTGCTCTTCACGGGTACTTCGTATTTGGGAGGCCTCAATAAGGGCGCCCAGATGCTCGGCTACCGATCCTAATAGCTGAGCATCACTCGCATCATAATCACCCTCATTCAGCTTGATAAATCCGACAAGCCCTTGAGCGCCTCCCGAGCTAACAAGCGGAGCAACAATCAAATCCGATACATTCTCGAAGATACCCTCATTCCCTCCGATCAATCCTTGAACATCAGAAAAACTCAGTGGCTTATGCGACTTTACGATGTTCTCATAAAGATCATCAGGAAGTTTGAACTCTATTCCTGAGCTAAGAATGTTGACCTTTCCCATTTCAGTTTCGGTTGCCAGAATTACTTCACCTGCTCCCAACACTTCAGCCAATGATTTCACGATGGGGTTCAGCATTTCATTTAGTTCAGAGGTCCGGCCAATGATCTTTGTCAATTCGAAGTGGAATGTCAACCGATCCCAGGCTTTAACAAGTTCGAGGGTTAAATCACGTGTAACTATTTCTTCAAGCGTTACGTGTGAAAGCAAGGCGAGCCAGGAAGTAAATAGGTCTCCCCATGGACCTTCCTTCTCTGCCCAGGCAACGATAGCGATTTCATTCTCGCCTACTCCGTGCTTGGCCACCCACCACTGCCTACCGTCATCAACGATAAAGCCACCCTCAATCTCGCTATGGATAATCTCTAACACATCAGCTGGCACTTCTTTAAACGTGTGACCATGAGTCTCGTCACCTGGGAAACGAAACGAAATTTTCCCGGATGTCATCGATTTCCAGGCTCGAATCAATTGATCAGCGATCTCAGACTTCTTTGAATTCATCGGACATACTGTAGCTTAGCTGGACTTCCAAAGCAACTACATCGCAGTCTCTCAGAACCGTTGTAGTTACAACCACATCGAGCAGCCCTCAGCCATGAAAAATCAAGCATGGTAGACTCGCAATTCATCTGGTGTAATTATTAAATGCTTCAGATGCTGGAGTTTTTGCAGGTGAATAGGTTTAATTATTCTCGACTCAGATTTATGGCTCTGATGATATCGACCACCCTAATGCTGTTCACGGGATGTTCTTCTGGTGAAAATGTGGGTATTGAAATTGTACCCTCGCCTGCAGTCTCATCTGAAACGAACGAACTTCCAATCACGCTCCAAACCAGCTCAGAGGCAAGCGAAACGCCAGACCCTGGAACTCAGCTCGTCCCCACTTCAACTCCCATTTTCACTCACACACCTTCAACAACTCCTGCGCCGATTCCATTCGAAGGCGAACTCTTTGATACGGAAATTCTGTGGGAGGATGTGCAACCCGTCCAATACATTGATGATCAATGCAAATATTTGCAGCTAAAGTGGAATCCTGAGAAAAGCCCGCCAGGGACAATCGTTGTGCCAATCATGTTTCATTCGGTTGCTAAATCAGGTCGTGTAATTACCGACAAAACATCGATTAGTGAAGAATATTTCCATTCCGTTCTTACTCATGCAAATGATCTCGGGTTTCGAACTATAACAACTGAAGATCTCGTTGGTTTTTTAACCACAAATGAACCAATCCCGCCTCTCTCCATGATCATGATCCTTGATGATCGAAGGCCGGGGGTAACTGAGAGATTTCTTCCATATCTCACTCAATATGATTGGACGCTTACTTTGGGTTGGATCGTCCAGGACCAACGCGAATATCTTTGGGATTGGATGGAATACCTGGCCGAATCCGGCCGGCTTGATGTTCAATCCCATGGTTACTGGCACAAATACATCGTTGAAGAAACACCTGAAGAAATAATTATCGAAGAGATTTATGATCCGATCCCAATATTAGAAGAGCACTTTGGGCATCGTCCTATCGCATTTATATGGCCTGGTGGAAACTTTACTGACCGATCCATTCAAGTGGCACATGAAGCTGGATATCAGCTTGGATTCAGCGCGTATGCCCACGGTCCTTATCTCTTCAATTGGATACCACAATCAGAAGAAGAGATTGCAATTGGGGATCCGTTAATGACTTTGCCCCGTTATTGGAGTCCAACAGCCTGGCGCAATCTTGATATGGCAATCCAGATCAGTGCGGAAGCGAGAGCCTTCGCATTGGCGCAGTACCCATTGGAAGCAGAATGGTATCAACAATCTTGTGGAGTCGCACTTCCCCCTGCACCCCAATAAAATCAGCGATTAAATAGGTTCAAATATTACGTCTATGCGCAATTAATGTAGGGCATTGGCTTTATTTTACTCCGGCTTGCCCCAAGTGCCATGAGGCTTATAGGATTACTCACCGCGATTGAAGGGATGCTCAAAGCACCTGATTTAGTGACTGTTCAGGACTATTCGTCGATAGTGAAGTAGGTGTAGTGGTATTGGATGTAGCCCTCACGCAATCCAACCGTATCATTGCCATCGGATACTACTCCATTATCGCTTATGGCGGTCCAGGTGAAATGCCTGGAATTTCCGCTACCACTTTTTCCGGTAAGTTCAAAGGTTGCGTTTGGCAATAGCTGCGTGAAAAAGACACTGTACCATTCCCGAACAGCATCTATCCCGATAACTGTACGGGCGCCGGTCACGTGTGCAGCGTTCTCATGGTAAAGCTCGGCAACATGAAGGTTATCTTTCTGGTTTAGGCGACCGATGAGTTTTTCGGCCACATCGGGTTGCGGTGGATCATAAGGCCAGTCATAGGCTGCAATAGCCCCCCAAACATCAGACATCTCTTTACGTAATGCATAATCGAAGGACCAAAAATTCACCGCGGTTTGTCCTAACTCCCTAACCTTGTCCATGAAACGATTTGTTTCATAAGCGGATGGCCTCCAATCGTTATTGCTGTACGCGGGTCCAGTCGAAATCATCGGGCGTACAGGATCGATCTGGCTGTATTGCTCAATGCATCGTTCAATTTGTTGTTCAGGATTATGGGCCTGTTCGTAATAGACCTGTGGCATATTCAGATCACATTTCTCAAGAAATTCGGAGAAAGGAATTTGAGGGTGTTGAAGAGGATAACGATAGGAACTTAGTGCGATGATTGTTTTTGGAAGCTCACGCCGAAGCTCGTCCATAAATATTTTGGCGGCCTGGTTTTTTCCAGAATCTTTATATTCACGCTCTGCATCTATTACATAACCATCGAGATCAAGAGTCTGCATTCGGCTAATGGCTAGCGACGCCTCTCCAATCGGATCATCCCCTCTAACGTAATGCCAACCCCATGGTTGAATCCCAACATCTCGAAGTGCATTTCGAAGAGGAGTGACATAATCGATATCCTCTTCTTCATCGTAGTTGTAGATCCAATCAGCTCCATCAGCGATCTTTATGAGTATATGTGAGAGACCGGCTTCGACTGCTTTTTCAGCGATCGCTACTGGATCACCCCCCAATACTTGAGGAATTTTCCATAGAAAATAGCCCTTTCCCTTTATGGTCATTTTCTATCCTCCGAAAACAGTGATTTACGAATATATCGAACTAACAACGTTCGGCGATCTGGTGAAGTTCCTGGAATTCTTATTGCTTAAGATCAGGCTTCTTTTTCCCCTTTAATGTATTGGCCCGTCGAAGGGCATTCCTTCCATATTTGTTCCTGATGCGGTCAATCGCAGCGAATAATCGATCGTCTTCTTCCCATGAGCGATCAAATAGATCCAATTGTCGAACGCGTTTTCCAAGATCCGCAACTCCCACACCAAGCAGCCGGACTTTTTGTCCGGGCTTCCAAGCATTTGAAAATAATCTTCTGGCTGCGCGATTAATTTCTGTATCTTGATCTGTCGGTTGGTCTAGACGCACCTGCCTGGTAATTGTCTGAAAATCTGCCCAGCGTAATTTGATCCTCACTGTTGACCCAGCCAACCCCTTCTTTCGAAGGCGGCGGCCTAATCCTTCACTGATGGATAGTATGATCCTGCGAAGTTCCACTTCGTCGGATATGTCCTGCTCAAATGTCCTTTCACTGGATATTGAGCGTCGTCGGTGTGTAGCTGCTACCGGGCGCTCATCGACGCCCCGAGCCCTTGCTGCAAGTTCCAGACCACGCTCACCGAACATTTCCTTCAAACGTTCAGGCTCCAAAGCGGAGATGTCTCCAATCGTCCTAATACCCACATCAAGAAGCCGATCACGAGACTTTGGCCCAACTCCCCATAGCATGTCCACCGCAAGGGGAGCCAGAAATTCTTCTTCCTTCCCCGGCAGAACAACAACCAAGCCTTCCGGTTTTCCGATTTCTGTTGCTATTTTTGCCACTAATTTGCTCGGTGCAACGCCCCAAGATGTTGGTAAACTGAATTGCTCATTTATTTTTTTCTGAAGCTCCCTAGCCATCTGTTCACCGGTTTCCGGCGCATCGGAAATATCCAAGAACGCCTCGTCAATTGAAATCTGTTCAACGATTGGGGCTGAATTTCTTAACAGATCCATCACTTTTTCAGAATATTCCGAATAATTACCATGATTGGAGGAAACGATCACAAGATCGGGGCATATTCGAACGGCTTGCGCTGTCGGCATCGCTGATCGGATTCCAAATTCCCTCGCTGGGTAGGAGGCAGAGGCAACAACGCCCCTTGCGCCAGGCTGACCTCCGACGACGAACGGAACTCCTGCCAGGGAAGGATTACGAATAATTTCAACCGCACAAAAAAACGCGTCCAGATCAACGTGAAGTATCGTTCGCCTCATATGGATCTTTATTTGACACCTCAAGTATCAACGATATAATCAAACCAGATTCTCTGGAGTATGTTCAGTGAGTTCACAAACGAATCAATCCTCTCCATCAAGCATGGATGCCATTCCATCAACCAACCGGATCACCGATTTTTCATTGCATCCGGCAGCCAAAGCTTTGGAGCGCTTTAAGCAAAACCCGCGTGTGAGCCGCGTGCGCCTGATTGTACCGCACGACGCATGCCCTACATGCCGTCAGCTCGAGGGTGAATACGATAAGGATGACGTCCCAGAGCTACCGCTGCTGAGTTGCTCACATCCCCTGGGTTGTCGCTCGTTTTATGAGCCGATGCTCACAGAGATTTATCCTTAACCATTTTAATCAATTCGCATCAGCAATTTAGTTTTCTGGCAGATCCTTTTGGCGTTCTTTAATCGTACGTGCAAGAGAAAGGGCTTCAGATCTAGTTTTGATCTTTCCTATGGCTTGAGCTTCACGCAACGCCTCAAGGATTTCCCCGATAGCCGGCCCTGGTGCAATATCCAATTCAATGGATATTTCATCTCCCCTAAGGAGAGGTTTGTGGATCAATGTCGCGCTTTGTAAGGCAAAGTATCCACCTAGCAAGTCTCTGGCGATTTGGATCCGCTCTCCCCAAAAATCCTGATCTACAGGCGGAACTCCCCTTCCCAGTGCGTTTGCTAATGAAAGCAGGAGTATGCCTGGGGCCGCATCCGTTGTATCTCTCAAAAATCGGTAGACCGATCGTTTTGTAACTTTCCCGCCTTTTGCTAACGTGGCAGGTCTCAAATGGCCTTCTACGACATTGCTAGCCCACTGCACTTCATTATTGCTCAACCGCAGATCCACGGCCTTGGCTTTGAGTATCTGTGCACCTTCCAATTCGTGTCCAAAGAACTTGATCTGGTCACCCTCAATTTCCATGGCGCTTGGTTTTCCCGAATCATGATAAAGGGCTGCCAGGTAGAGCAGTTGACGCATTGACCTTCCCTGGCTCAATTCGATGTCCAAACATTCGTTCAGGCCTTCCCGGAAGCGTCCTAAACGCAAGGAGAATTCACCCAGAGATAATTGTGATGCTCCTTCAGGATCATAGTCCCGTGCAATAACGGTGATAAGACTTCCAAGCCCTTCAACGACCGATAGCGTATGACGCCACACGTCAAAGTCATGTGGCAAAGATTGCTGAACATTTTTCATCGCTTCCAGTTCAGGAAATACTTGCTTGACTAGATCGAGATGGTCCATCAGTCGGATTGCGCTAATGGGGCGTGGAAGTGCAAATATCCTAAATACTTCGTCCCGAATCCGTTCCACAGATGTGGATGATAGTTTCTCGATCGATCCGCGTAACAAGGCTAGAGTGTCAGATTCGATTTTCCCTTCAATCTGGATGGCAAACCTTACGATCCTTAGAACCCGAATTGGGTCTTCCGAAAATGCTCCTGTAGAAACGGCTCGGATTATGCCATCTTTTATATCGATTAAACCTTGAGTTGGATCAATGATTTCCTGGGGGTTGTTGAGATCAACTGCTATGGAGTTAATTGTAAAATCACGTTTTCTCAAATCATCTTGGATTGAAGCGCCTCGCAAGCGGGCAAAGTCGAAGAGAAATCGTCTTTTACGATCATCGATATAGATCACCCGCCCAGTATCCCGTTCGGAATCGAGATCGAAGTAGAATGCCCCCAATGAATCGGCAAAGCCACGTGCGATCTTGCACGCATTATCTGCAACAGCAAAATCGTAATCCACAGACTCAGCATTCAAGAACTTATCCCGAATTGCTCCACCAACCAACCAAATACTCGCCTCCCCCATCAATGGGAGAAGGCTTTCAAGAGCCCATTCTGGCAACCAATCAGTTGATGGGGATGTGGTCATCGCACTCACTCAGGTAGAATGAACTTACCTGGATGAACGACTCCCACAAAGGGCAAGTTCCGATAGTACTCGTCGAGATCAAGTCCATAGCCAAATACGAATTTGTTTGGGATTTCGAAGCCTCGATAGTGGATAGGTACTTCAGATTCACGTCGTTCTGCCTTATCAAGCAATGTGCAAACTTGCAGGGAGTTTGGACCTCTCGTATTCAGCATGGCGAGCACAGATGCGATAGTATTGCCGCTATCAATGATATCCTCAACAAGCAAAACATCCTTTCCTGCAATGGAGGAGGTCAGATCCAGCGCGATCCTCACGTTCCCAGCAGATTCACGCGTGCCTGCGCCATAGGAAGAAATAGCCATAAAATCAATCATATGGGGAATCGTTAGAGCACGCATTAAATCGGTCAAGAACATAACCCCGCCCCGGAGTATGCAAATAAGCAGTAAGTCTTTTCCTTCATAATCCTTACTGATTTCTGCTCCAAGTTGCTTAATACGCTCTTGAAGGCGTTCTTCGCTAATCAGTACTTCCTGAAGGAATTCTTGATAATCTTGCATAATCAATCCCTTGGCACTTCGTGATGCGTTCGGCATCTTGCTTCGTAGAGTTCGCTCGCACCCACGACAACGATTGGATCATCATATCGAGCAGGTTTCCCATCAATCAAGCGCTGTGTGCGTGATGCAAGACCACCACAGACCATGCAAATTGCATTTACCTTAAACACCCGCTCCGCGCGTGCCATAAGTATCGGCATTGGACCAAATGGTTCTCCTCGAAAGTCTGTGTCCAAACCACCGATGATTACACGCAACCCTCGATTTGCCAGGGCTTCAGCTACTTCAGAAACCTGCGCGTCAAAAAATTGAGCTTCATCGATCGCGACCACAGTAGTATCATCGTCAATCAGAGGAAGAATTTCCGCCGAAGATGAAACCGGCGTGGCTTTGAATTGCGTACCGGCGTGAGATGTAACCTCTGATACAGAAAATCGATTGTCGATTACTGGTTTAAATACTTGGATTTTTTGACGCGCAATTTCTGCACGTCGTAATCGTCGAATTAACTCATCTGTCTTTCCACTGAACATTGACCCTGTGATGACCTCGATCTGACCGGTCTCATGGCGCATCATGTCCCTCCTACTTATTATTTCTAATTTACTGGGTCAACGGTCACCTTCCACAGTGTACACCACACTCTCTTCGAGGCAAGCCAATCACAGAATTGTGCGCCATCCTTCATGTATGGGACATCTTGGCACAAATAAGAAAGAGGTTGTTTGGAGCAGACCTGCTGCCTTCAACAACCCCTTCATCATTTGATGAATTTATGGTTCTTAAACCTATCCCGAAGTTTCCTTATTATGAAGCGATTTCTGCTTCCGCTTCGGGCAACAAAAATCCCTGCGATTTCATGCGGCGCTTTAAATCAGCAAGGCTTTTTCTTCCAAAACCATCGATCGCCAGTAACTTTTCATCACCATCAACCAGAAATTCCAGCACCTGACCTACATTTTCGACACCCGCTTTGCTTAATGCAGATAATGCTCTTTTCCCGAGATCAAGTTCAGAAACTAAAATATCAGGTGAGGTGAGATCGGCGATACGCTCATCCTTCTCTTTTATATAATCTTCACGTGCTTGAAGTTTTTTATAGAAGCGATCGACTTGTCCTTCCGTGTCGACGATGCGCTGCTCACCAGTATAGAATGGGTGACATTCAGAACACACATCCGTATGGATTAGCTCGACCGTCGAACCAGTCACCCAGTTGTTGCCGCAAACACAAACAACCTTCGCTTCAGAATAAAATTTCGGCTGAATAGCCTCTTTCATCCTACCAATTCCTTTCGTCAACTTTGGGTCTGAACTCTCGGATTGAAACCCAGAATTCGTTCGACCTTCGTTGAATTCAAAGGGCTTTAGTTTCAAGCTTCTCCTGAGGTGATCACGTTCACACGTTTTCGTCCACCGCGTGCGAAATCGAACATGACAACACCCTCGACGGTTGCAAAGAGCGTGAAATCCTTACCTTTGCCCACATTTAATCCTGGGTGGATTTTCGTGCCCCTTTGGCGCACAAGAATATTGCCGGAGAGCACATGCTCACCACCATATTTCTTTACGCCCAGGCGTTTTGATTTGCTATCGCGACCATTCCTACTGGAACCGCCACCTTTCTTGTGTGCCATTAAGCCCTCCTACCCCGTCCCTAAGAACTGGTCTCTGATTTCTTGGTACTTGGTTTTTTCGCAGTGGTAGACTTCTTCCTCGCACTTGATGCCGCAGCCTTAGCAGATGTAGATTTTGCAGAAGCTTGAGTCACCTTTTTCTTATCTGGCGGCGCCTTCTCCTCACTCTGCTCTGCTTTCTTTCTGGGACGAGCAACAGAAATTTTATCGATCTGTACTTTGGTGTACCGTTGACGATGTCCAATCCGACGCCGGTAACGCTCCCGTGTTTTGTACTTGAATACTAAGATCTTAGGTGCTTTGAATTGGGATACTACCTTCCCCTTAACACTCGCCCCTTTAATTGTAGGAGTGCCGACTGTGACCTTAGAGTCCTGCACCAAAAGCAAGACATCTTTCCATTGAACTGAATCACCTTCAGCTTGAGGAAGGCGATCCACATCAATGGTTTCACCCTCTCTTGCGACGTATTGCTTTCCTCCGGCTTCTATAATTGCGTAGTTCATTTTTTCTCCAACTTCACTTCACCAGTGCACTCGCGATATACGCCAGCCGCCGGGGAAGATGGGGATTCACAGACCCGCCCCAGCCTGAGGGCGGGGCAGGTTGAAAAATTATACTCGTGCCATATTATGCTGTCAATGTACGAACTTTACAGTCGTTCCGACATAAATTTCTACGGATATTTCATCCTGGCAGATGGTATGCAAGTGTAATCTGAGCCGGCATGTTTCACTTGCACCAGTGCAGTTGCGAAGCAAGTGCATTCTGTGCAGGCGTTCTTTGCCTGCTCAGACCTAATCCGCAGCAACAGCCTCTAAATCGATTTCCATTTCCTCGAGGTCTGGTTCTCCATCGAGGCGGTCATCGTGAAGCACAACATCCTCCCCTGGGAAACCAGTTCCCGCAGGGATCAGCTTACCGATGATAACGTTTTCCTTCAAACCACGCAGATAATCAACTTTCCCTTCAATTGCCGCTCCTGCCAATACCTTAATTGTATGTTGGAAGGAAGAGGCAGAAAGGAAGGACTCAGTGTTGAGCGATGCTTTCGTTACACCCAGAAGGATTTGTGTCGCTTTGGCCGGCATCTTTCCCTCAGCGAGAAGTCGTTCATTGATCTCTTTCAGATACAGGCGATCGAGCATGTCACCAGGCAGCAAATCGCTGTCTCCAGCGGCAGTAATCTGGATCTTCGACAGCATTTTGCTAATGATCACATCAAAGTGTTTATCGTTAATGTTCTGACCCTGTGATCGATAGACCTTCTGGACTTCGGTTAATAGGTAGATTTCACACTCTTCCCGACCTTTGATTCGTAGAATCCTATGTGGATTTAGCGAACCCTCCGTCAGGCGTTGACCAGCTTCTATTCGCTCGCCTTCTTTGACAAGTAACCTAGCGCTGGCTGGAATATCGTACTCTTCCTCATCAAGCTGGTCATGCGCGACAACGACTCTACGTTCCTTCACACTCACTCGACCTCCGTGAGTTGCAATGATCTTTGAGTCTCCGCGCGTGCCGATGATTACACCCTCTTCAATCTCTGATGCATCTTCAACTTTTAGCGACCAGTTGCCGGGAACGTGATATTCATCTTTGACCAGACGACTATCAATCACTCGGACTACACGTTGTCCATCCGGTGTATCTGGCATCATTACTTGAACAGTGCCAGCAATCTCCGAAGTGATTGCCTCTCCCTTGGGTTTCTTTCTGGCTTCAAACAACTCCTCGACCCTTGGAAGACCTGTAGTGATATCACCGCCAGCGGCGACACCCCCAGTGTGGAAAGTTCTCAGTGTAAGCTGTGTTCCTGGTTCTCCGATTGACTGGGCCGCGACGATGCCTACGGCGGAACCCAATTGCACTGGGTTGCCGCGTCCAAGATCCAATCCGTAGCACTTTACACAGAGGCCAAAGCGAAGTTCGCAAGTCAACGGTGAACGGACGAATATTTCCTGAACATTGCTAAGTTCGAGTTCTTCAGCCAGCTCTCTCTTGATAAGGTCGCCTTTCTTAGCAACCACTTCCCCAGTTTCAGGATCTGAAACTCTTTGGGCAATATAACGACCAAACACGCGGGATTGAAAATCCTGGTCCGCGACATTGCTAGAGCGGCGGATCCATTGTCCTTGATCAGTCTCACAATCGTCAGAATTTATGATCACATCCTGAGCGACATCGACCAATCTACGCGTCAAATATCCAGCATCCGCCGTACGCAGGGCTGTATCCGTAAGACCTTTACGTGCTCCGTGGGTTGAGATGAAATATTCCAGTGTGGTTAATCCATCTCGGAAGCTAGAACGAATTGGAAGTGGAATAATGCGTCCGGCTGGGTCGGCCATTAATCCACGCATTCCAGCCAACTGAGAGATCGGTCCAAAACCACCCTTGGTCGCACCGGAAATCGCCATCGAGCTCAAATTTCCCGTTGGATCCATGTGCAAACGGACTTCCGTGGCAATGTTCTTGGTCGTCTCCTGCCAGAGATCAATGATCCGCTCTTTTTGCTCTTGTTCGGTTAGCAAGCCGCGCTGATAATCTTCACGAACAGCTTCTGCAGCTTCAAGCGTTTTTGAGACGATTTCGTGTTTTGTCGGGGGAACTGAAATGTCCGAAATCGCAATCGTTGTTCCGGATCGCGTCGCAAAAACAAAACCGATATCCTTGATGGCATCCACGACTGCAGGAGTACCCTCTTCACGTAATAGATGGTAAATTTCTCCGACCAATTCTTGGATTTCACCTTTGTCTAGCGTTCGGTTCACGAATTGCAATTCATGTGGGAGCACTCGATTAAACAATGCTCTTCCCACCGTCGTCTCAATGACCTTCATTTCCGGCTCGTCCAGACGTTCATTTTCCTCGTTGTACCAGGTTAGACTCTCCAACCTAATAGGTGTATGGACCTCCACCTGACCCAGATTGAAGACCATCTCAACTTCATCCATATCAGAAAATGCTCGTAGTTTCTTTTTCTTCACCTTTCCATCAAATGACATCGTAAGATAATAAACGCCCAAAACCATATCCTTGGTGGGGCCAACAACTGGTTCACCATCTGCAGGTTTCAGGAGGTTTTTGGTTGAAAGCATTAACTCACGTGCCTCACGAACCGCATTTTCAGAGAGCGGGACATGTACCGACATTTGATCCCCATCAAAGTCAGCGTTGAACGCTGAACATACGAGGGGATGTAGATGAATGGCCTTGCCCTCGACCAGAACGGGTTCGAAGGCTTGAATGCCAAGACGGTGGAGAGTGGGAGCGCGGTTTAAGAGCACTGGACGATCTAATATTACCTCTTCCAATACCTCCCAAACCTCCGGTCGTTGGCGCTCAATAATGCGCTTCGCACCTTTTACATTGGCAGCATAGTTGTATGCAACCAGTTTAGAGATTACGAAAGGTCGATAAAGCTCTAAAGCCATGTCTTTCGGCAATCCACATTGATCGAGTTTTAGACCCGGACCAATAACGATGACCGAGCGTCCGGAATAATCCACTCGCTTTCCAAGAAGGTTTCTCCGGAAACGCCCTTTCTTTCCCTTTAGCATGTCGCTAAGTGATTTCAACTCTCTTCGCCCACGCCTTGAAAGAGCTTTGCCGCGCTGCGCGTTGTCGATCAAAGAATCTACAGCTTCTTGGAGCATACGCTTTTCGTTGCGGATGATGACGTCCGGTGCGCCTAGCTCGACCAACCTCTTGAGTCTGTTATTTCGGTTGATCACACGACGATAAAGGTCATTCAGGTCTGAGGTGGCAAAGCGACCACCATCGAGTTGAACCATGGGTCGAAGATCGGGCGGAATGACCGGAAGGACTGTCAGGATCATCCACTCAGGAATATTATCCGACCGACGGAATGCTTCAACAACCTTCAAACGTTTGGTCGCCTTCTTCTTACGCTGCTTGCTTCGAGTTGTACGTGCTTCTTCCCACAAATCCTCAGCAAGCTGATCGAGATCCAATTTCTGCAGGATCTCATAGAAAGCTTCCGCCCCCATGTCAGCCCGAAAAACTTGACCCCATTTGGTCTTCAACTCCCGATAATTTGACTCACCCAGAAACATCAGTTTTTCGATCCCCATCAACTCTTCACGATCCTGGTTCATGCTCTCGAGTGATGCTTCGTATGTTTCATCGGGTGTTTCACTGAGCTTGGCCAATTCCGCCTCAGCCTGAGCCTGGGCCACCTCAATTTTTGCTTCCAGGCTTGCCATTTCTTGATCGCGTCGATCCTTCAGGCCAGCCTCTATCTCATCGAGGTGGCCCTTTACTGCTTTTTGGACGCGTTTTATGTGTTCATTCTTGATGGTTTCGCCTTTGTCAGCAATTAAGGTATCAAGTTCCTTTAAATAAATTGGGACCCTGATGCTCTTGCCAAGCTTATTGCTCAGGTCACGTTCGAGTCGTTGACCCTCTTGAATTACTGGAGCAATTTTTGTGGCGACCTCTTCATCAAACTCTTCATTTACTTTTCGCACCTTGTCTTCTAGCTCTTGGAGAACACCTTCATGGCTTACTTTAAGCTCTTCCAGCTGATTCTCCAGGCTTTTTACATGCTCATTTTCGAAGTTAGTTACATCATCTTCAAGGTTCTTTAATGCCTTGCGACGTGCCTCTTCGTCTACGTGAGTCACAATATATTGGGCGAAATAGAGAACTCTGTCGAGGTTCCGGCGAGAGATATCGAGCAATAGACCCAAGTAGGATGGTACTCGCCGTGTGTACCACACATGGGCTACAGGCGCGGAAAGAATGATGTGACCCATCCGCTCTCTTCGCACTGCTGAACGGGTGACCTCAACTCCGCACTTCTCACAAGTTATTCCCTTAAAGCGGATATTTTTATATTTCCCACAGTAACATTGCCAATCTTTAGTTGGTCCAAAGATTGCTTCGCAGAACAAACCATCTTTTTCGGGTCGTAATCTCCTATAGTTGATCGTCTCCGGTTTCAACACCTCGCCATAAGACCAACTCAATATTGTTTCAGGCGATGCCAGACTAATTTTTAACGCTCTAAACCCTTTGGCTTGCACCCAGGTTCCTCCCGATAGAAAAAATTTTATATATTACCTTAAATTAAAAATGGAACAAACGTGCTATAGGGTAAACCAACAAGAACTAGCGCATGAGATCAACATTTCCTCAAGCGCTCCTGCTCGCGCCAACCAATTTATTGTACGCATTCAGGTAAATTATACGTAATTTGGTCCAATTGTCAAGGATAGGCACAAGAGCTCGTGATTCATGTGTCCGCACTTCAAATTGCGTGAAATGGCAGTTCGATCGTAAACGTACTACCCACCCCTAGGCGACTTTCAACATAAACACGGCCGCCGTGTTGCTCGACCACTGATTTAACGATGGCCAATCCCAATCCTGAGCCCAATCCACCATTTGATTCCTTTTTTTGCACCCGGTAGAACTTCTCGAACAGCCTTGCTTGGTCCGTCGTTGAGATGCCCACGCCTGAATCTTCCACACTAATCCGTTGTACTCCATTCATCTGGCTTGCATAAACCCGAACCTTCCCAAATGCAGGCGTAAAGATAATCGCGTTATCGATCAGGTTCGCAAGAGCCTGACGAATTAAAGTTGGGTCGATTGTGATCGGCGACATATCATTATCCATATCCCAATCCAATGAGACTTGTTGATTCAACGCCTGAGGTTTATATGAATCTACAACTTCCATAATGATCGATCCAATATCAGTCTTTTCCAATTGAAGGCCAAGATCCGCTTCGATTCTCCCCAGGTCTAACACATTATCAACGAGCCGAGCCATTTGGTCTGAAGATTCAGTGATCTTTCGGAGGTACTCCTTTTGTTGGTCATTCATCGATCCGACCATTGATAGCATTGTGACGTACCCCTTCATGAGGGTAAGCGGCATCTTCAAATCATGGCTTACAGTTTGCACAAACTCGGATTTCAATGTATCTAGTTTCTTAAAATGCGATATGTCCCATAGGACACATATCTTCCCAGAAGAATTTGATACCCCCTCTTGAACTTCGGAGACAGATACGAAAAATACCTGCCCATCATTAAAGTGAATTTCACGCGTCGGCGACTCATTTGTCGACTGACTCAACATTTCCTGAATTTCATCAACAATGACAACTTCTGAAGCGCTCCTCCCTACTGCATCATCAACGCCAACATTCAATACAACCTGGGCAGCTGGATTCGCCAAGGAAATAAGTCCATGGGCATTGGTGACAATCACAGCATCTGGAATCGCTTCCAGCATGGCTCCCAAACGACTTCTTTCATCTTCCCCGGAATGATATAAACGGGAATTTACTAGAGCAACGCCTAAATTGCTTGCGATAATCGAAATGAGGTTGGTTTCACTTTCTGCGTATGGATGTGCTGATTGATGTCCTAGCCAAATACATCCGACAAATTGATCCTCATTTAGAATCGGAAATGCTGCGAGCGAATTTATCTCAACGGAAAGCTGTGCAAGATTGAAAACAGTTTGAGCTCGTGCAGGATTCTCAAGAACAAAATACCCCTTATCTTCACTCAAATCCAATATTTGTTTGTCCAAGCTTACCCACCCCCCTGGATCACCTCCTGATTGGTGTGCCTCGACAGGCGTAAGGGCATTTCTCTTTTCTGGTGCGATTAGTAATCGCACCAGATTTGCCTTTGTTAATCCTCGAATTCCATCGAGAATTGGAGGAAGCACTTGGTTTAGATCCAAACTGGAAGCCACTCGCTGGCTAACGGCAAGTAAGAGGTCCATCTCGTTTAATCTGGATTGAAGGCTTGATCGCATTCGTTCGAAAGAAGCTGAGAGGCGTCCAATTTCATCCTCACCCCCGTTTGGAACTGCTTTATCAAGATTTCCTCGTGCGATAGATTCTGCCACCTCAACCATCTGTTCAAGCGGTTGGGTGAGACGTCTGCCGATAGCATAAATTACACCAAGAACGACAGCTCCGATGAGAAGGATCATTGCGAAAAGGCGAAGCCCAAGACGCATTGCCAAGCTTGTTACGGACATCTGTGGAATTTCCATAACAACATTCCAAGAGTAACCATCCACAGGATGTACGTATAAAAGTTGCGCTTGCCCTTGGCCGTCGACCCCCCGTGACACACCGACAGTCGCAGTTAGATCTACATTTGCCAAGCGCATAATCATGTGTGATTCCGGGTGTATGATGATCCTTCCGCGAGCATCTGTCATATAGGCCGTACCCAGCGAAAACTCTTTGAGCCTATTCACAGTTGGATTGAGAAAGGGATTATTATTCAGATTTGTCCAACCCGTCATAGCGCCGATGAGGACACCATCGTTCTCGGAATAGATCGGAGATAGAAAAACCAGCCTAGCGGAGGTGCCTTCGCTGCTCGGGCTCAAGATTACCTCATCTGGAACACCGTTCAAGGCCACTCGCAGTGCCAAATCTAGATCGGCTAGATTGCCTTCCATTGATGATGCTTCTGGGGTCATAGCAATGACGGACTTTTGCTCATCATAAATAATTAAATGAGTGAAGAAATCAATTCTGGATCTCAGTCTTTCAAGCGATGTTCTGGTAGCTTCTGCATCTCCCATGACAGCATCAATTTCTGCTGCGTACTGACGAGTGAGTGAGCGACCGGTCTGGATGAAGTATGGGACCCCACTTCCCGCGTCATTTGCAGACTGCCAAACCTGGGTCTCAATCAATTCCTCCGCAGAAGTCTGTGCCAGAAGCCAATCTCCAACCAGAAGGATTGTGCTTGCCAAAACGCCTAGGATCAAGAATACGCTGAGTATTTTTCCTGCCAGCGATCTTCGATAAGGTCCTGGAATTAACCAGTGTGGGTTGTACCATTCATCCTTTCTGCGAATACGGATCGCATTAGAAACAAAGCCTGCAATCAGTAAGGGCAAAGCAGAGAATAAAATGATCTCCCCCAAATTCCCCAACAAGTAGTTCACGCCATAGAGTAGATCGCCATCATAAATTGAAAACAGCTCCAACGCCCTTAAGAGCCCCATCAGCAACCCGCCGGTCAACCCTGCGATTATGGGATTACGTAAAGTTTTTCCAAACAGATCGTCAAAATTGTTTCGTAATATCCAAGCTACCAGACCTGCTTCAAGTGCAAAATGAAAGGCAGTAATAACACCTTGGGATTCTGACCCGGCAAAAATAAACCCTCCTGCCAACCCAAAAAATATTGCATGTCTCACACCAAAAAAACCACTTACTAACATCCAAGGGACTGCAGCTAAAAGTGCAAATGAGATTGCGGAGGCGCTCTGGAAATCATTGCTTGAAGAATTAAATCCTGGCAATTCAAGCCGGATCAAAAAAAGCTGAGGAAGCAAAATTTGGGAAAGTACCAAGAGAATAAAAATGCTCCGAACTGAAGGGGACTGCAAGTTTTCAAAAAAACTCTCACGCTCGGGTTGAGAGAGGAAAATTGAAGCTAGACCGAGGACATAAACCCCGATCAGGATGAAGCCCAAAGAACCAGAGGGGAAAGCAAGGTGAAAACCACCACCGATACCCCAAAATTCAAACCCCATACTCCTCCCGACGCACCAATACGGCCGAAAAATTATAGCAGTTATCGGGGACGCGAACCAATATCTACGTTATACACATAAGAATCGGATTGTACAAACCCAAAAATCAGACTGATCCAATCGATGGATTGACCAAAGATTAGCAGCCTGCATAAGACCGGTTAAGTTGCCGCTCCTATTTTTACTCAAGTGTCATGCTCCTGCTTGCCGCTGCTTATGCTTTATGCTAGACTGCCAAATACTAGAGATTACAATCAGGTACGCAGTCAGATGCGATTTAATAAACGCTGATCTCCGATTTTTTTAAGCAGCCGAATAAGAGCGCGATTGGCAATCTTCAAAGGGAAAATACACATATGGCTGAGAAGATTCTCATCATTGATGATGATATTGATACCCTGAAACTTGTTGGGCTAATGCTTGAGCGGCAAGGTTACGAGATATCCGTCGCCAGCAATGGCACGATTGGTCTGCAGAAAACCTCAAGTATCGTTCCTGATTTGATCCTGCTGGATGTGATGATGCCAGATATGGATGGTTATGAGGTCACAAAACGGCTTCGCGCAGACCCGTCCATTTCATCGATCCCTATCATTATGTTTACTGCTAAAACGATGGTCGACGATAAAGTGGCCGGTTTTGAGGCTGGTGTGGATGATTATTTGACCAAACCCACCCACCCCGCTGAGCTCACTGCACATGTAAAAGCCGTTCTAGCGCGCACTGCTCATGCTCGATCTGAACCAAGTGAACGCGCCCGCTCAATTGCATTTGTTGGAGCTAGAGGTGGTCTTGGGACTTCTACAATTGCTCTAAACGTGAGCATCGCATTGCAGCACCAAGGTCATGACGTTTTACTCGCCGAACTCAGCCCTGGCAGGGGGACACTTGCATTGGATCTTCATATTGCAGAGCCGGTTGGTCTGAGCCACCTGCTTTCTCGGTCGCTCAAGGACATTCATCTGCGATCAGTCGACTCAGAAATCATTGCACATAAAACAGGGCTCAGATTGCTGCTTTCTTCGTTTTATCCTCGCGAAGCGGAACTCGAACAAGCTGTGCCTCAGATGGAAGCCATAGTTGCCAACCTCACCGCGATGTGCACCACCGTCGTGCTTGATATGGGATCTGGTATTCGGCCGCATACTCAAGCGTTACTCAGCAACTGTGATCGAGTTGTGCTTGTAGTTGAACCTATTTACCCGGCTACGATGATTGGACAAACACTGGTTGAGGAGCTAGAGACGAGGGGAATAGGTCGCCACAAAGTCAGCCTGGCTTTGATTACTCGGGAAAGAACCAGTCTACAAGTCCCCTGGCAACAAGTTTCCAGCGATCTTGGCTTGGAGTTGGCAGGAATCATCTCCCCAGCACCCGAACAGGCTCACCAGGCTTCTCAATCCGGAACCCCTCTCATTGTCCTCCACCCAGCAGGCTTGGTTACGGATCAAATTCATAAATTGGCTGATCACTTATCAACATTCTTATTACCTGTGCGAGGCCGAACCCGTCTGTGAACTTGGATATCAACTCGTCACATTTGAAGAGGGCAGCTGAGTTGCTTCGGAAATCGAAGAGGGCTGTTGCATTGACCGGAGCGGGAATTTCCACCCCCTCCGGCATTCCCGATTTTCGTTCTCCTCATACGGGACTGTGGGATAAAGTCAATCCAATGGAAGTTTCCTCGCTCATGTCCTTTCGGTATAACCCTGAAAAGTTCTTCGAATGGTCACGTCCCCTCACCGCACTCATCCTCGATGCAGTACCAAATCCAGCTCATATCGGATTGGCACAACTTGAAGAGACAAACCACCTGGTGGCTGTGGTCACACAAAATATTGATAACCTTCATTATCGCGCTGGCTCAAAAAGAGTCTTTGAAGTTCATGGCCACATTCGTGAATCTACGTGCGTAAATTGTTATCAAAAAGTCGCTGCAGAAAAACACATTAGAATTTTTATTGAGCAAGGAATCACCCCACGTTGCGAGGAATGTGGAGGGATATTAAAACCAGACGTTGTATTATTCGGAGAACAGTTGCCTTTCAATGTGGTGAACGAAGCACATCAAGCTATCGCCACCAGCGACTTGATGATCGTAATTGGATCATCGCTGGAAGTAACCCCTGTTGCTTTATTCCCTCTGGACGCTTTGAGTGCCGGCGCTAAATTGATTATTATTAACGAAGAGCCGACTTATCTTGATGAAAGGGCCGACGTCGTCTTTCACAACTGTGCTGCAAAAGTTGTGCCAAGATTGGTCGAAGAGGTGCTGCATGAGTGACATAAAAACACACGATGGCATTTCAGAAGCAAACGCTGACGTCAATCCTAATATTGTCGACCGCTACGCCAGACTGTTGGAACTTTCTACCGACCTTGCCGCGATACTGGACATCGATATCCTCCTGCACGAAATTGTGGAGGCCGCGCGCGAACTAACTGAGTGCGAAGCAGCATCACTCTTAATTTACGACCCTGAGGATAACCACCTTTACTTCCAAGCTGCAACAGACCTACTTGCCGAAGGACTCGGAGGAACTGCTGTTCCAACCGACAACAGTATCGCTGGTTGGATCTTCATACACAACGAACCTTTGTTAGTTGATGATGTGCTTCAAGATCCAAGATTTTTTCGAGAGGTGGATGTTCTCACTCGTTTCCAAACGCAGAGCATACTCGGCGTTCCAATGCGGACCAAGGATAAGACAATTGGGGTAATCGAATCTATCAATAAGGAGCATGGCAAATTCAGTCAGGAAGATCAGAAATTACTAGAAACACTCGCAGCTCAAAGCGCAATTTATATTGAAAATACGGCCTTATTCCAGCAAAACGATATTGTTGCAGAGATGGTGCACGAGCTGCGGACTCCTTTGACTGCCTTAACTGCGGTAGCCAACCTGCTCCAGCGGCAAGACCTTCCTGAACAACAGCGTCTTTCGTTAGCACAGACACTTCATGTGGAGGTTAATCGGCTGAACGGTATGACAACGGATTTCCTGGAGCTCTCAAGATTAGAAACTGGCAGGTCACGTTTTTACCGTGAACCCGTACATCTTGGGGGATTGATCGAGGAATGCCTCCAGATTATCAAGGCACAGGCAGAAGAAGAAGCCATCCTTTTTGATGTCCACCTTGATCGATCGATTCCACCGGTACAAGGCGATAGGAACCGTTTGAAGCAGGTTCTGTTGAATCTACTGACAAACGCGATCAAATATACAAATCCCGGGGGAAAGATCACCATCCGGTTAAAACAAAAAACCAAGTCAATCTTACTGACAATTGAAGACAATGGTCGTGGAATTCCAGAGGAGTCACTACCCTTCATTTTCGACAAATTCTATAGGGTCCCTCAGCGGGAAGGAGATGCGCCTGGTACAGGACTTGGTCTAGCCATTGCAAAGCGGATTGTTGAAAGCCATGGGGGAACGATAAGTGTTGAGAGCCAGGTGGATCAGGGCAGCACTTTTTTCCTTCGCCTACCCTCTGATTTCGGGCATCGTTTGGAAACGAAACCTCTTAAAGGTCACCCCCTTCTCCCAAATTGACGTTCGAGAGAATCAACGGATATATGGATCATTGTAGGCCTGCCATGAGGGCACGTTCGAGGTGCTTGGCAGGCTTCTAATTCCTGGATCAAACGACGCTGCTCTTCTAGTGAGAGCACCTGGCCAGCTTTAACCGCCGCTCGCTTACATACTCGTGCAGCAATGCGGGCTTCAACCTCGTTCGCCAATGGTTGTTCATCCTCATCAAGTTCATCTACCACCGATCTAAGAGCTAGATTCGGATCCGCAGAGGACAAAATCGCCGGAATGGCTCTGAGCCTAAACATATCCCGACCAAACGGTTCGATCTGGAAACCTAATGATTGAAGCACCTCGATCTGTTCTTCGATGATGAGCGCTTCTGAATGGCTTAATGAAATCGTGACCGGCATAAGGAGCCTCTGCGCTTCCACCGCGCCATCCTCCCACGCACGCATCAGTTTTTCAAATAATACCCGTTCATGCGCTGCGTGTTGATCGATGAGGTATAGGCCATCAGGGCCTTCCGCTACCAAATATGCTGCCCCGACCTGGCCAACAGACCTCAAAAGAGGAACATTGGTTATTGGAAGACTCTGCTGAACTCCGTCAACCGCCTGTCCATCTTGCTCTGGGTGAACAATATTCCAGTGAGGGTCAATTCCATCGGATGCTGCTGGTTGTTCGTAGGAGCGCCAAGTAGAATCAACCTGGATTGAAGGAGGCCCCTGCCCCAGTAATATTCCACGAATAACCCGCTGAACGATGGTGAACACTGCGCCTGGATCTTGAAAACGGACTTCAGCTTTCCCGGGGTGGACATTTACATCGATAGTTTCGGGGGGCAAATCGAGGAATAAAACAACGATCGGATATCGACCAACCATGAGCAATCCATGATACGCCTGAACAACTGCTGCAGATAGACTGGCATCCTTCACCCATCGACCTTGGACAAAGTGTGTAATTTCCCGCCTGGAGCCTCTATGAACCGAAGGTGAACTGATATAGCCTGAAACCGACATCTTTGGGGTGTCGGTTCGGGGAATTGCGATCATATCTTTGGCAATATCCAAACCAAAAACCGCTGCAAGGACTTCACGCTGGTTTCCATTTCCTGATGTTTGAAGTCGAATCTTACCTTCTTGGATCAAATGAAATGATATTGATGCATATGCCAAAGCGTAGCGCGAGACCAGATTACTTATTCTTCTGCGTTCTGTGGTTTCAGTTTTGAGGAATTTTAGTCGTGCGGGGACATTAAAAAACAAGTCCCTAACCTGAACTGCGGTTCCAATTGGCGCACCAACAGCTTGAGGCTCTTCGCCCTTTCCAGCCGATACAGACAATTTTGTGCCGCTCTCTTCCAAACTTGTGCGAGAAACAATCTGCAAATGAGACACTGCCCCGATTGCCCCTAATGCCTCTCCCCTAAAGCCTAGGGTTTGGATCTTGAAGAGATCTGACTCTGTCGAAAGTTTTGAAGTCGCATGTCGGGCAATTGAGAGTGGCACGTCCTCTGATGACATTCCGATACCATCATCAACAACCTCGATAAGCTTCCTTCCCCCATTTTCAATTGTGATTTGAATTCGGCTCGCGGATGCATCAATGGCGTTCTCTAAAAGCTCTTTAACAACAGATTCAGGTCTCTCAACCACTTCTCCAGCCGCAATGGCAGATGCCACAGAATCCGGCAGCACGCGAATACGCAAAATAACCTCCCGAAGTACTCGATTATATCGTTCACGGGGACGGTTGACACCATCTCCATAGACATCTTATACTCCATCTCGTGGACTGGCTAACTACAATCATCTTAGCAGTGATTATTTCGGGATTGAGCATTCTCTGGTTGCGGATAGAAAAGCGGATTCGACCTCCTATGATAATCGTTGTCTACTTTCCCGCATTTCTCCTAATTCTGAAATGGTCCCAATTCAGGGAAGCTTGGATAGAGCTGGCAAGTGCAGTGAGCATCGCTGCACTTATCTTCTTTGCCTGGTGGATTCCCATCGGTCGAAAGCTTCCCGCTCCGAAGGGCAGCCAAATCGTAGTTATCACAGACGATGAAGACGACGGATGAAAAGATTCCGCTCAATTTTCATTGATCTCGATGAAACGCTTTATCCTAAATCAAACGGTATTTGGACCCTGATTAGCAATAAGATCAACGAGTTCATTACTCACGAGCTCAAATTGCCCCTCGAAAGCGCGATTCAACTTCGTCAGCAATACCTTGCTCGCTATGGAACCACATTGATGGGCTTGCGCGAAAATCACGCTATTGATCCCTATAAATATTTAAAATTTGTTCACGATATCCCCCTTGAGGAATTTCTCGGCCCAAACCCAATTCTAGCTAGTATGCTCAGCAAAATCTCTGCTACACGCATCATATTCACCAATGCAAGTGCCGAGCATGCACAACGCGTAATTCGTCTTCTCGAGATAGAAGATTATATCGATCAAATAGTCGATATCATCGCCCTGGATTTTTGCAACAAGCCGAATCCTGAAGCATATAAAAAAGCTCTTGAGTTGTCAGGAACCTCCGATCCCAAAACCAGTTTGATGGTTGACGATAGAATAGACAACCTGCATCCTGCTCACGATATGCAAATAACGACAGTTCTCGTAGGTAGCGACGTGGTGGATGAAAAGATTGACTATACTGTGTCATCAATAACAGACCTAATAAATACGGTCCCGGATTTAGCGTAAGGTTGAGCAAGAATTGCTGAGATGGAAACAGAAAATGTCGGGCTAATCGTTTGTGGAGTGCTGATTTTTGTAGCGCTGCTCAATACAGGCCTCATTTTTGGTGTATTAAGAGGTCAAAATAGGAATCGATTCGAAGTGATTGGAAAGGCGATTCGGGCTGCACAAAATCCCTGGCGAGATAGGGATGAGCAAATCGAAGAATTAAGGCAACGGGTATCTGATTTGGAGCAGGGAGAGAATGAGGTTACTCAGAATGGCTCATGATAAAAGGCTCTCTCTAAAAGAGGCGGCGGAGCTAATTCCATCAAGGGAGTGCGTCATTGGTCTGGGTGGAGTGACTCTCTATCGCCGGCCGATGGCATTCTCGCTCGCCCTTTATGCCCGCCACTTACACAGTAGTGCCCCTTCAGATATCACCTTGTTATCCTTCACCGCCGGTCTTGAAAGTGATCTGCTCGTCGGTGCGGGGATGGTTCAGCGTGTCAGGACATGTTACTTTGGGTTAGAGGTCTTCGGTCTCGCACCCCATTTTACGAGTTTGGCAGGGGAGGGACGCATACAAATCGTTGAAGAAACAGAGGCCAGCTTGGCCTATGGTTTGAAAGCCACCATTTCGGAAGTTGGCTTTATGCCATCACACGCATGGACTGGGACCGATCTATTCAAGCTCCGTCCTGATGTCAAGCGCGTTACAGACCCATATAGCGGCGAAGAACTCACTGCATTTCCACCAATAAGTTGTGACGTTGCAGTACTTCATGCACTGGAAGCTGATCCCCAGGGAAATGCGAACATCGGCGGGAATCAAGGCGTAGACCGGGAACTCGCACTTTGCGCTGAGACAGTTATTGTTACGTGTGAAAAAATTGTTGACCAACTCGACACTGCCGACATCGTTGGCATTGTGGTAGATGCAGTTGTTGAGACACCAAAGGGTGCTTGGCCTACCTCCTGCCACCCCTTATACCCCCTCGATGGAGAAGCCACGCTGAGTTATACAGAGACTGCTGGAACAGCTGAGCACCAAAACCTGCTTTCTAATTGGTGTGAAAAGCACAATATCTCCCTTTCCGCATAACGCCATCGCTCATACAATTCTTATAATCTTAAAATAGATATACCCTTTAAATAAATGAGAGCGTGGTCACTTCAACAAAGTGGAAACTCTTAAAACCTCGCTGCAATTTCTTGCCAGAATATGCCCCCAGCCGGTCCCCCTCCGGTTGGGGGTGATATTCATTAATACTCATGATTTGTCTAACGCATCTCGTTTTTCGTCAATGATTTTGAAAGCTTCTGCTTTTACGTCGTGTTCAACTATAAATTCGTCAGTCTTTCCGGAAATACTTTTTCCATCGATGGTATATACAATGCCGTAATATTTACCTTCCGGTGTTTGTTTGATTTCGTATGGAAACATTCTGTATCTCCTCATAATTCCCATCCTAATACAGTCTAGCAGAAAAGGTAAGCCCCTAGCCGGTCCCCCTCCGGTTGGGGGTATAACTTCTCCGTATTTTGATTGTTATTAGTATACTTATAAAGCAATGATAAGAGTGAACTGAAAAAAGTACCCTCAAAGCGAGTAGATGGTTATATGTGGGGGTTCTCTTTTTGCAATTGATCTTTTTTCAGGGGAGTCATGTAATTCTCGGATCGAAACATCAAAAAGCTAAGGAATGAAACCTATGTCTTCGAAGTTTGTCAAAATTTCAATTGGTATTGTGATCGGGGTTTTTCTCGCTGGCGGCCTGTTCAGTGCGGGGTTAGTAACTGGCGCAGCCTTTCAAGGAAT
>JAGLGG010000103.1 GCA_023144145.1 Anaerolineales bacterium
CGGACCATCTTGCAACTTATTCCACAAATAACAATGAGTGCACCGGAAAAACTACCCTCACAGCGAGATATATCGGTCCTCTTCTTGCGATTGGCCACTTCAGTGGAGTCAAAAATACAAAAAACCAACCCCATGGGCGAACCCATGAAGTTGGTTTTAGGGGAATCTACCTTGGTGAGATCGATGCTTAAAGTCTCATCGATGAAACTTAGTCAATGAATCAACTTCGCGCCTATGATCTCCCATCTGAAGTTCTCCACCTTACGTTTCCGTTCAACTTGATATTTATGGACTTATTCTTCCTTCGTTGTTTTTCGAGTGCGTTTTTTTGGTTTATCTTCCACAGGCTCTGGTGCTTCCACCACCACCGTAGATGTCGACTGGAACCGATAGGTCATCCGTCCAAAACGACTTAGTATTACACCTCCGAACGCCAGAAGACCGATAGCAAAGGGTGCGATCCATCCAATACAGGGGATAAAGCCGATCCCAAGTACGACGGCGCTGAACAGGAATGTGCCAATTCCAGCCTCTGCGGCAGGATGGAGTTCCCATTTCAACATCTCACCCAGCCTCTTTCCCACTTCCAGACCGATGGCAACCCAACCATAAAGAATTGCAATGACACTTACACAGATAACCAACAACGCTACAGGTATTAGAAGTATGGTTATCAGCAGGAAAAAGAGAAGGACCGGTAGGACGAAAACCGTGAGCAAGCCTACCCCGCCGGCGATCAAGGGTTGATCTATGATGGATTGAGCTACACGTTCGGTCGGTTTAGGCCAGAACATCACTGACAAGAGTGCGAGCCCAGCGAGCATGAAGATCCTGAACATGTACCAGAACGCGCTGGCTAAGAGTGAAGGTCCTGTAAATCTAATGGGCCGAATGACTGGTCCTGACCAATCAAAATTGTCGAACTCAAAGGGAATTCTAAAATCGCTCTCTGAAAAGAATTGACCCTCAATGCGCGATCCCTCGGAACGAGAAAGACTTCCACCTACGGTTCGGACATCGCCACGAACAAGCGCATTGGATTTGAGCCGGACGTTCCCGCCTACGATGGTGACGCTCCCGTCGATCGTGCCATTCGAGGAGACATTTCCGCCCAAGACTACGACATCTCCCGCGACCCGCGATTCGACCTCCAAGGTAACGTTACCGCCCATCACAAGCAGATCACCATCCAGTGTTTCTCCTTGTTCTAGGGTAAAAGAGCCACCCACAACCACTCTTCCGTCAAGCACACCACCAGCCATTACGGTTGTTGGAAAAACCATCACCGCCACGAGCACGAACGATAGTATTACCAGTAATCTTTTCATTTTCTTTACTCCTTTCGTTATTAATTGCATTTCATTTTGTATAGAGCCGTACTTTCCACTAATCAGTCAATTACTTCAGCCTGCGGTCTAAGCTGTATTCGATGCATCATCACGATCCAAAGAGAAATCAAACTGAAGAGAACAAACGCGAATGTAAACCACCATTCCATGGGGATTGTGTCGATCATGCCATCAAGCACTGCAGTGGTTACGTCGCTCGTAAACCCGAAAACTGCAACCCAATCAACCACTTCCGCCATCACCCGAATTACGATATCACCCGGCGACAATGCGATGAGGAACCATCGGACAATCAAGGGGAGGGACAGAATTAACGCTCCGGCTGAAAATGCGCCGAATAGGAGCGATGTATGTCTCTTTTGAGAAACATGTTTTCTTTGCTGAATGCGTTCTCTCCAGCGGTTCGTAAATCCAGGAGCGGGTGCAATTAAGTCCTCCGAGGAGAGCTGCCCCTCGGCTTCTGCAAGGGCTGTCGCCAATGCATTACACTGCTCGCATAGATGAAGATGGACTTTTAGTTCTTTTAATTGATCCACTTCTAACTCTTCTTGTGAGAAGAGCCATGTCTCATACGGTTGATGGTTCATCTTGTCTCCTCTTTCCGATCGTCATCAAACGTTGATTTTCTAGCCACAGTTCGGCAATTTCACGACGGGCTCGATGGAGCCTGCTTTTCACCGCTCCAATAGATAAAGACAAACTGCTGGCAATTTCCTCATAGGACATGTCGTACCAATAACGCAAAATGATTGCTGCCCGATCTTGTGCTCCCAGTTGTTCTATCATCTCTTGAATTTCTTCCCGACCCTCTTGAAGGACGATTGCGCTCTCAGGTCCAACCTCTGAACTATTAGCCTTTGGGCCCTGGATCCATTCATCCAGTGAGATGAAACGAATCCGTCGTTTTCTAAGTCGATCGACACAATGATTGGATGCAATTGTTAAGAGCCAATTTACAAATTTCCGATTTGGATCGTAGCGTTTCATATTCCGAAATGCCTTTAAGAAAGCCTCTTGGGCCGCGTCCTCAGCTTCTGCCGCCTCACCCAGCATTCGGTAGCACAAGTTGAATACGGGCGCTTGATAGCTATTGACCAGTTGAGCAAAGGCATCTTCATCACCATCACGTGATAGCTCAAGCCATATGCTCTCATCAGTTTGAACGCTGTTTCGCATGGGCCCCATCTCGAATTCGATCTAGACTATTCACTATGTTATACGCAAATCGGCGTTAAAAGTTACGGGGGGAAATTAGAAGGAAATCACTCTCAATTCGAAATAGCCAATGACACAGAGATAAGAAACTCCTTCTGTAGTATCTCTAGGAATGGAATGTGAATTTCGGGCGAAAACAAATGCTCGACCAAAATTTCCGTTGATAGCACGCTATATACCTACGCATCAATGGGAGGAGTAATTGGAGCAGAGCATCGCTTCTCGAACCCAGTGAGGAGTCCAGCGGCTCGCCGCTGGGCATCAGCAGAGCTGATGCACTCCAGATGCATCCATTTTCAAAGGATCCAGCATTTAGCAAATACAAACGCTCTGGAGTCCGTCCTAAACTTGTTTAGGCCTTTGCTTCCGGCTGCGCCTGCAGATTAAATTAGTGACGTTGTTCTGTGCAAACTACCAGGAGCTATCAATTTCCTGGTTACAAGAAGATGTTAGAGAAATACTCCTACTGACTTAAGCCAACGGCCTCACTGATTTAAATTGCGTTTCGAAAAGTCGGGCGTATAAGCCACCTTTGCTCAGCAGCTCATCGTGCCTTCCTTGTTCGACGAGTTCTCCCTTATCCATGACCAGGATCCGATCCGCGTCCACAATCGTGCTCAAACGATGCGCGATAACTAGAGCTGTCCTTCCAGTCATTACCACTTCCATCGCTTCCTGGATTAAGGCTTCTGATTCTGAATCAAGATGGCTTGTGGCCTCATCTAAGATTAGGACCTTCGGATCATTCAGAATAACCCGCGCGATCGCCACGCGCTGCTTTTCTCCCCCTGAAAGCCTGTACCCCCGCTCTCCAACAACCGTGTCGTATCGTTCTGGCAAAGAGTCGATGAAATCATGGATATTGGCTGCCTTACAAGCTGCTTCAATTTCTTCTTCTGTCGCATCCGGCTTGGCATAAAGAAGATTGGCTCGCAGGGTGTCATGAAAGAGATAGGTCTCTTGGGTCACCATACCGATATGGGATGCAAGGGAATCAAGGGTCACATTACGTAAATCCAGCCCATCCAATTCGACCGATCCCTCTGTTGGATCATAAAGCCGAGGGACCAAATAAGTGATCGTAGTTTTCCCAGCTCCACTTGGGCCCACCAGCGCGGCAACCTCCCCCGGCAGAACTTCAAAGTTCACATTTTTGAGGACCAATCTTTGCTCAAACGTATGTACCTCCTCAGCATCCTCAGCAGCTCCTTTGGTAGATTTTTTCACACTTGGAGTCATCATCGAATGCCAGGAAAATCTCCTGATTTCCTCCAACCCGACCGGGGCACTGCCATGCTCCAAGTAGCTGAAGGAAACATTCTGAAATCGCACGTGGCCACTTACTTCCTCCAATTCCTTCGCATTTGGTTGGTTGGAAATTTCATGAGGTAAATCCAGAATTTCGAACACCCGCTCGAATGAAACCATCGAAGTGGCGAATTCCACTCGCGCATTTGTCATTGCCATCAAAGGTCCATACAGATCTCTCAAATAAACACTGAATGCAACGATCGTCCCAACAGTAAAAACGCCCTGGAGTACTAAATGTCCGCCGATCCAAAAGATGAAAGCTGTACCTACTGCTCCAACGAGGCTTAGTGCAAGGAAAAACCACCGCCCAACGACTGCCTGGCGTACACCAACGTCCCTGACGGTTGCAGCCGTTTTTGTAAAACGCTGCTCCTCAGCACGATGACGCCCAAAAATCTTCGCCAATAACGCCCCACTGATGTTCAGAGTTTCGTTCATCAATGCATTCATTCGGGCATTGGATTCCATAGATTCGCGCGCCAGTTTTCGCAATATTCGTCCAACCCGTCGAGCGGGAAGGACAAAGAGTGGCAGAATGGCTACGCTGAGCAGCGTCAGCCTCCACTCCAACGTGAGCATTATTGCCAGTGTCGCAACAAGTGAGATTGCGTTGCTTATAAGGGTGACAACCGTACCTGTGATGGCGCGCTGTGCGCCAACCACATCGTTATTCAAACGCGACATCAACTCGCCCACTTGTGTATTGGTGAAGAAACGTAAACTCATTCGCTGCAGGTGAGAGTAAAGCGCACAACGAAGATCAAAGATGAGCCCCTCGCCAATGTTGGAACTCAAATACCTTTGTACGACCCCCAGAAGACCATTAACTAAGGGGACCGCGATCATTCCCAAGGCAAGCCGGTTCAGACGCAGAATATCGCCATCCGGCAGTGCAGTATCTATAAGGTCACGTATCAGCAGCGGTGGAAGAAGGCTGAGTAGGGACACTCCCACGATCGTAACAAGGATAATAACAACGCCCCTCCAATAGGGTCGAGCATGAACTGCAACGCGCTTGAGCAGGTCTGAACTTACATCAGGGCGATCTTGCTCCTCATCATATCGGATGTATGACCACCAATTACCGCCATGCATGCCCATCTTAGAACATTCCTTTCCACATAATTATTTAATAGGCTATCCAAATTATATCGTAGCGAATGAGTAATGGTGCTTCTCTATGCAGCCCGAGCTCCCAATCCTTCCCCTACCCCTTTTTACTCTAACCCCCCAATGCTATACTGAAATAATCCAGGTGAGGGCCAGAGAATGGTATCGAAGAAACGAAAAACCAAAAAGGGCAATGTCCTATCCGTAGATTTGGCTGCGAAGAAATACGAGGATAATGGGATCGCCTTTGTATCCTACAGGGGACGAAAAATCACATTCCCCTCCACGGCAGATCTTAACCTCGGAGGAAAACCTCTAGCTTGGGATTTCGCTGAAGCGCTCGACCGATTCTGCACCAATGAAAATGTAACCGTGCTAATGCTCGATGGACCACAAGGCTGGAAATCCCCTAAGACAAAAATCGAGCATATGCGCCTTTGCGAGCGTGTGCTGAACACACCAGCAAAAACCGGAACAATAGGAAATGTGAAGCCTTCGACCACCTTACGCTATATTGCTTTCTCAATCAACTTGTTCCATATATTACGGGTAGATTATGGTTGGAATTTGCTCACCGAGAGTTGGCCAGATCAGTCCGGCAAACGCTGGATCGTTGAATCTTTCCCAAGTTCGGCATGGCGCACGTTAGGACTTGAGAGACTCCCCGCAAAATCGAAAACCAAGACGAAGCAGATCAAAGCCTGGAGGCGCGATCTAACGATGATGACAGGATACATCATCCCGAACGACATTTCACATGATCAATTGCAAGCCGCGGTTGTCCTCCCTGCCGGACAAGCTCTTGCCCAGGGAAAGGTCAATCGAGTTGTTCTCTCGGGCATGGATCCAATTGTAAAACGCAGTGGTGATGTTCTAGAGGGGTGGATCGTTAATCCTACTCTCGTCGGAAAATGATGCACACACTTAATCGGCTACAGTCTTAAATGGGTAATCAAGAATTCTATAATGCATATCAGAAAGTGAACCGTTCCTTTGGACATAAATGATTCACTCCCCGGCTCCCCAGGTGCATATGCATTGCTCCTGCACCTCGCTAAAGAGATTTCTTTGAAAGTTGGTTCCCTTGGTATACACCGTTTTCCAGAGGGACTGTTTGTGTACATTGGAAGCGCAATGGGTCCAGGAGGTGTTCGCGCCCGAGTCCAACGTCATTTACGTCCAGAAACTGAAAAACGACCCCACTGGCACATTGATAGGCTCACCGCATTGACGGAAATCAGAGCTGTGTGGTGGCTTACTGGAAAAACAAATATTGAATGTCAATGGGCAAGTGCGCTCGAGAAAATAGGCACGCGAACTCCACCAAAATTTGGCGCGTCGGATTGTCGCTGTCCGGGCCATCTCATATACCTGGGAAAAACTGGAGTAGAAGAGCTGGCCTGGAGCATCACCAATGAAATGGCGACGATAACTCCGGGCCGAATATGTTTGAATCAAAGTAGCGCATAACAGCAGGAGGTTGCGGATGTCGTCCAGAATTAGAATATCCATAGGTGAAATCGACCTCACCGCTACTCTGTACGAGAATGAAACGGCGTCAAGTATTTGGGATGCGCTTCCATTTGAGGGGGATGCAAATCGATGGGGTGATGAGATTTACTTTTCTATCCCGGTTAAAATCGAAGAGGCAGATGATGCCAAGCAGGACATGGCTGTTGGAGAGCTTGCCCATTGGCCATCAGGATCTGCATTCTGCATTTTCTTTGGACCTACTCCTGTCAGCACGGGAGACGTTCCACGTGCTTACAGCAATGTAAATCCCTTTGGTCTACTTGATGATGATCCGACCCCACTTTTAAAGGTCCAGAGCGGTGAAAAAGTTACTGTTGAGAGGGTCGATTCATAGTCAGAAGCACTTCTGAGGTCAGAGGGAACTATCATAGGGATTCCCATCTCGGAATCACAACCACGATTAATGTCATTCCTCGAATTTACTGAAGAAGTATCTGGAGTGCATCGGGCCTAAGCTCTGCTTAGGTAGGCCGATGCAACCTGAGCGAAGCTCAGGCGTGAGCCGCTGGACTCCTTTTCGTCCACAACAACTTTCTATTCTGATATTCTTGCATCAAGAAATCTCTGGGAAATTGTACTTATAACGCCTTCACCATATAGTAGTCTCCCAAACTGTATCCCCTCCCGCGATAGTAACCCCTTGTCCCAAGCGCAGAGATCACTGCAATGGTCTCGTATGCATTTTCCCGAGCGATTTTTTCAGCGTGTTCCATCAATCGCAAACCTAAACCACGATGTTGGGCTGCTCCACTTTGTTCTTCCCCTACCATTAATGACTGCCCATACACATGCACCTCCCGGACCAAAGCCGCTCCACGGAGCTCGGGGACTCCTAAATCTGGAGAAGCTGCATTGGGGAGCGATAAGCGCAGGTACCCAGCGATGCGGTCATCTGCAATTGTGAAGGATAGGAAATACTCTTCCGCTGACAGGGTAGTGTAGGTGTCAGAATTCATCACCAAATTTTCGGGATCAACGGCAAGTTCCTTTACTTCCCTACAGCGGATACAGGAACATTCTTCTCCGCGAGAAGCAAGCTTATTTTGAACGTCCTGTCGTAAGCTGGACCTCTTATTGCCTTCGACCACATTGTTCGAAGGGATATCTCGCACCACCCGATTGACCCTGCAATAACGTGGGATATGGACTTTACAATCGGCGATGAGATCGATCAACTCTTCGGTTGTGTAAGGCTTAAACTCTCCCCTTCTCCAGTACTCATGAAGATCTGTATTCTCAAGCAGTTGGCAGGGGTAGATCTTGATCTCATCCGGGCGGATCCCTTCATCATCCCAAAGACGCATGAAATCCTCCCGGTCCGATTCCAGGGAGGCGCCAAGTAGATTGGGCATCCAGTGCAGGACGATTTTGAACCCTCCCGCGCGCAACAAGGCGATGGCGGCTCTGGTTTGCTCAACCGTGTGCCCACGCTTGTTAATTTCAAGGATCTGATCGTCAAGGCTCTGCGCACCGAGCTGCACCTTCGTAACTCCAAGCTTCCGTAACCGGACAACTTCATCCACGTCTATCCAATCCGGTCGGGTTTCAATGACCAAGCCAACATTTTTATGCTGGGCGGATTCATTCGCAATTTGTGCTTCCAGGAAAGTTTTAGAATCAAAACCATTCATCGCATCCAAGCAGCGTTGTAGGAACCACTCTTGATAGTCCTTCTTATAGGAGCTCCATGTTCCACCAAGGACGAGAAGTTCGATCTTGTCTGTTGGATGGCCAATCGATTCCAACGCATCGATTCGCGCAGCAGTTTGATCGATGGGGTCGAATTCATGGTGCAGCGCTCGCATGGCACCGGGTTCATCAGGAAGATAGGATTTAGGCATGCGCACATCGGTGGGGCAAAAAATGCACTTTCCGGGGCAGGGGTAGGGCTTGGTTAGCACGGTAACCGTTGTCACACCTGAAAGCGTCCGGGAAGGTTTCATCCGGATTCCGCGCATGATGGCTGGATCGAGAGGCCATTCCCCGCTTTCTGTTAACTGGCGATATACATGGACGAGCACGTGCTTCCCCACGAAGCCACCCTGCGGTTGAGGATGCTGGCGAGTTGCTTTGGCTACATCAGCCCCTGCACGAATATCTTCAAGGATATCCCTGGCAAGTTGAAGTTGAACGGGGGAATAATCCCTGGCCTCCTGCCATGCTTTGTTCCGGCTCATGCGTATATAATCTCCATATGGACGAGAGCGTCATCCAAAAACTTCTTGACCTCAATGAGCAATTCTACCAAACCTTCGCTGCCTCATTCTCCGAGACACGCCAGCGGGTTCAACCTGGCGTTCTCAAGGTTATTGAGCAGATACCACGGGAAGCTTCCGTCCTCGATTTGGGATGCGGAAATGGCAATTTGGCGAAGTTACTTGCCCAGGGTGGGCATATGGGGATCTATCTAGGCTTGGATTCGAGCCAGGCTTTGTTAGATGAAGCAATTAAGGCATCGATTCACCCAAATTCTGTCTTCGAATTAGTAAAATTGCATGAATCAACCTGGAGTGAGGGACTGCCCGGGCGTTTTGATTATGTATTCGCCTTCGCCGTCCTTCATCACATCCCTGGAAGTGAATTGCGGAGCCAGTTGCTGCTCGAAGCGCGTGAGAGCCTTATGCCCGAAGGGACATTTGCCTTCTCAGTGTGGAACTTCATGGCCAGCCCCAGGTTAAAGGCCCGAATCCTCTCCTGGAAAGTGCTGGATCTGGAAGACGATCAACTTGATCCGGGCGATTATTTGTTGGATTGGAAGAGGGATGGGTACGGCCTCCGTTACGTCCATTCCTTTGAGGATGATGAGTTAGATCAATTGGCAATTGATGCTAATTTTGAGCCATTTGACGCCTTCATTTCAGATGGAAAGGGAGGGAAACTCGGGATTTACCACTTATGGAAACCCCGGAAATGATCGCTTCTTTGACACTCCAGAGAGGTGCATGGTAGAATGCCTTCGCCCGGGACGGGAAGCCTTCGGAACCCACCGTCTTGCTGATGGTCAAGAGACGGGTTCGACATTAACCCGGAGGGATGGCCGAGTGGACTATGGCGACGGTCTTGAAAACCGTTGTGGCCGCAAGGTCACCGGGGGTTCGAATCCCTCTCCCTCCGCCAGACTCAGTAGATCCCAACTTGCTCCT
>JAGLGG010000104.1 GCA_023144145.1 Anaerolineales bacterium
CATCCTTGCCTGTTCCGCGTTAACAGAAAACTTTCGAAAGAAATTACTCAAGGGATATCCGGAGATTAAACTTATTCATCTGAATGGTGACTTCGATCTCATTAAGAAACGGATGGAGAAACGCAGAGGCCACTACTTCAAAGCAAAATTACTCGAAAGCCAATTTGAAACCCTGGAAGAGCCCAAGGGAGTTCTAGCAATTGATATTTCGAAGGGACTAGATGAGATCGTCAAGGAGATTCGGAAGCATTTAGGAGTGTAATGAGGAGGTAGTCGGAATGATATGTGGTAAGTGGACCAAATCCATATGAATCCTCACCTCTAATAGGGATGAATCTGGAGTGCATCGGGCCTAAGCTGCGCTCAGGCGTGAACCACTGGACTCCTTTTCGGTTCAAAGGGAACATCAAAATCCACAGCCCGGGCAGCTAGTATGTGGGACCCCAGGCAGCTGGGTTGGTATGACATCGTGTTTACTATGTACGTATCTGGAGTGCTTCAGCTTTGCTGAAGCAACCTGAGCAAGCTCAGGCAGCGACTGGATTCAGGGAGAGAGTTAGGGAAAACACAAGCCGGGACCCACCCACGCAGGCTGCGCCTGCGCCCGGAATGCAAATGTCCGGACTCCAGAGTGTTTTCTTTACTCTACGAAGGCTCAAAACAAAATCTGGAGTGCATCGGCTCTGCCGATGCAACCTGAGCGAAGCTCAGGCGTGAGCCGCTGGACTCCTTTTCGGCCAAAGGGAACATTCTATTCCGTTACCAGAGTGTCACCCCCGGGGGTGACATATTATTCCATATCAGGAATAATCTTGATTTGCACGCGCCGCGTTCGAGGTCCGTCGAATTCACATAAATATATGCCCTGCCACCTGCCCAGAACGATATTCCCCCCCTCGATAAAAATGACCAAATTATTTCCCACGAACGATGTTTTCAAGTGGCTTGCACTGTTACCTTCAAAGTGTCGGTAATAAGGTTGATCATCCGGAGCGATCCGGTCTAAGTCCGTGAGCATATCTCGAACTACATTCGGGTCGGCATTTTCGTTCAGAGTTATCCCCGCTGTGGTGTGAGGTACGAAAATGAGGGCAATCCCATCTTCAATCTCACTTTGATGAACAATTGTTTGGACCTTGGCAGTAATTTCAACAAAGCAGCTATGCGCGGGTGTTTCGACAGAAATTCTTTGGATCCTCATGGATCAGGCGTGACCGTAACGGTGGCAGTGGGTGTCGGAGTGTCTGAATCTGGCGGGGTTGGAGTTTCTGTTATATCTGGGGTAAGTGTCAGTGTCAACTCCTGAGTTGGGGTCTCAGTGGGTGTTGGCGCAGTAGCTGTCATACAAAGAACTGCTGCCTCAGTAGCCGTAGGAATTAACTCTTCGTTGAAAAATGTGATGAGCGATTCATCATAGGTCACAACAGCACCACATGGATCTTCAGTTGCAACCAGGTTATCCCCATAGGCATGCGCAGAAATCGCAAATTTGTAGCAAGAATCCCAAATTGCCGCGCCACATAGCTGCGAGAACCATTGGTAGGCCTGTGCCCAATCGAGGCCAACAAAACTGTTTGCGAAAAGGTAGAACTCTGCAGATCTTCGCCAGCTTAATGCCTGGTCATCCAAAGGCTCGAACCTTTCCGCCAGACTTAGATCATAGATCCCCTGCTCTAAGAAACCAGATAAAATGCGATCCAAGCCCCGGTTTCGAAGACCTCGGAACATCAAATTACTCACCGCATTCGCTTGATAATCAGGATTCTCAGCACGCAACTTGATCAAAAGGTTCAGTGCGAGGTCCCAATCACCACGTTCGGTTGCCGCATTCGCCTCATTAAAGGTGCTTTCAATCGAACTCAAGTCGGGTGTGGGGGATGGTGTCGTTATGGTTGGAGTTACCTCCAGAGTTGGCGTGAGCGTTGGCCGGTTGAGTGCCTCCAAAGCCAGATCTAATAGTCCGATAGCGGCCTCATTATCCGGGTCTACACTCAGGACGTATTCCGCACGTTGACGGGCCAAGTCAAATCGACCTGCAGTAAGATCTTCCACGCCAAGGTTGAATTGCTCAAGGAGCGATTTCGCTTCATCTCTTAATTCTGCATTGTTTCGATCAATGAGACCCTCCTGATATCCTGTATAACCTCCTATGTACAACACAACGATAGCGAATAGAGGGAAAACGATCAGCCACCAATATCCCTTTAGAAGGGTCCGGAATTTATCCTTTCTATTCGGAGTTTTCTTTTCCCCGAGCTCCGGATCTGGCATCCTGTCTTCGGATGAATTTTTATCCATCAAATCGATCTCAGGGTCCATTTGAGCCATCTTCATTTGCTAGTATGAACGGGCCAAAACCGCTCGTATCTACAAATATTTCATCTCGCATAATTCGAATCTGGTCGGGCACAGCCCGCAAGACATTGGCACCATCCGGCCTGACATGGAACGCTATCATATTTGGAGGTGCTATTACACCCTGACTGATATTGTCCTTCGGGATGCTTATCGCGAGCCAACCCAACGCAATCATCTCTTGTAAGGACATGTTGGTCTTGATCCCTTCTGAGAGCTGCAAGTAAAGGCCTGGAGCTTTAGTGACTAATGTAGGAATCATATCGAACCCTACCACGCGATCCATGACCGCCAGTGCTACCTGCTGCTGCCGTCCAGCACGTCCAAAATCGCCTCCCCCATATTTTCGAACTCGCGCATATGCCAATGTCTCCGCTCCATCCAAATGGTACGGTTTCGGATCCAACCAGAAGGCATCCCTGCCAATAGGAGCAATTTTTATACGTTCTTTAACCTCCACATCAATACCACCAATTTCATCGATTAAATTCTCAAAGGTTGGAAATTCGATGACCGCGTAATACTGAATGGGAATTCCCAGAAGGTTTTCAACCACCTGCATCGCCAAACCAGGACCACCTCCAGGGAGGCTGTAGGCTTCTCCAAACATATACGCGGTGTTAATTCTGTTAAATCCGAAACCTGGAATTTCCACCCACAAATCCCTGGGGATTGAGAGCATTCCTGCCTCTTGGGTAATAGGATCGATCGTCACCAAAAACATCGAATCGCTCCTTGGTGCTCCCATGTTCGCCACCCAATCTCTAAAATCCAAACCCATAAGTAATATCGTTACTCGATCGCTACCCTCCCAAGGTTCCGGTGTAACTTCAATGGGTATAAGTGTGGGCGTGGCGCCAGGCTCAGTAGGTGCCAGCTGTGTTTGCCTTTGACCGGGTTGAAAAGGATTAAGGCCTACCCCTGTCCATGTGGCTGAAAGATCCCTGGTCATGTAATGCACGAGGACGCCTCCAAGCAGGATATCAATGACAAACCCTACTGCGATTCCTGTACGGAGGATTTTGAGCATTCGATTAGAGGTCAGGAACATCCGAACCTTTTCTAGATCCATCTCCAGCCCTTGTGATATTCGTTAATACACATACATTCTACGTTATGCAATTTCAACTGCCAGTGTTCCGTCCAACGTGATTCTTTAGACAGGATAGACAAAGGACGGAACAACATAAGCATTTGTCAAGGATGTAGTAACCCGGTTTATGAATGGTATCTTTATCCTTGAGAAAGCACTTGTAGCTGCTCACCTTCTTCAAATCACCAATGATTCCTTAATTCAACGTTTGTGCAATCAGGTCCACGGCACAAAAAACATTATCATCACGCCTACAATTGCAGTAATCGTGCCCATAACAACCCGCCTCGTGGCCCATTGCTCCTCCAAGGCAAGAATTATCACCTGCCAAGTACCGATGGTCAAGGTGGGTTCTTATAGCCCCATTGAAGGGTCCTGCTCCAAGCCTCTTAGATCAATAAAACCCCTAATGAGTGTTTCTACCGCTGCCAAACGAGTCCTTATTTACAAAAATTTCCCCGGGGGACCTCTGCCCTCCGGGGGATGGATAATCTAACGGAAGCGCTATTCGAGCCCTATCTATGGGGGGCTCAACCATCCCCGAACCCAGTAATAACCAAGCGCCATGTACTCTCGCATCGCCGCCTGGCTCGCATCCAAAGCAATCCATGAGGGAAAGATCGCAATTGATCCATCGAAGCCTTCGGACCTGAGTGCCGAGGGGCTGGGGATGGGATTCATGCCGTGTGCCTCAAATACAGCGATTGAACGTTTCATGTGAATTGCTGATGTCACAAGAACGAATCCGTCAACATCGTATTCATCCAGAATAGGGCCGAGCTTCATTGCCTGTTCCCTGGTACTCTGTGATGCGGATTCAAGCACGATCGCATCTTCAGGAATACCAGCGTCCATCAACATGTCTTCAAGCATAAGGCTTTCCGGCGTACCTCCTCCTAGAAATGGATTGCTTCCGCCGGATACGATCATAAGGGGTTCATCCAGCAGATCGTACAAGCGGATCCCCTCCATCGCGCGCAGCGCACTGGCGCTGATTAAAAGGCTGAAGACCTCTCCGCGCGAGCGAAGATTTACACTTCCTCCTCCTAATATTATTACCGCCTCAGCATCACCTGCGTCAGAAAGCGATTCAATTGGCTCGAATTTCCCAGTCAATCCGGATTCCAATGCAATTGCACCCAAAGGTGTGCTCACGACCCAATAGAACACGACCAATATGGTTAGCCATGTCCTTCCCCACCGATTTGGTCGTTTCCCACTGTAAAGGAGAATTACACCGATCACTGCGCCGATGATGAGGAATGTAGATGAACCGGGAATGAAGTAGTCTTTTACAAATTGGACAAAAAATTCCAATGTACTGGCCTCCGGATGAGCCGCGGCTCGGAAATTGCGCCGTAATCCTATCACTCTAAAGGTTAGATTGAAATAGCCCCTTTATCACGCTTGAAGTGCCCGGGTCTTGTGAATTTGCAGGACAAGGTAATTTATAAATAAAGAAGTAGTTTGATGGATGGGGTATGATGCAAAGCCCTTCGAATGGATTGGGGCATTTATTAAGGATCGGAATGTGGATCTTTTTCCTGAAATGTTCGGATCATTGAGGTGGGTGAGGGTGAATTAGGCTAGTTCATTCCGATATTCTGCCAAGACAGCAGCGTAGAGTTCGAGAACTTGGTCAGTAATAATCGACCAGGAAAATTCCTTGGCATATTCGGAGGCTTGCCTCCCCATTTTCTCCCTGAGTTCGTGATCCTGCATCAATTCGATTAAACGATCAGCCAATGCCTCAGGATCCGCTGCTGGTACATGAAAGCCCGTTTCTCCATCTTTAACCAGGAAAGCAAGTCCCCCAGTTTCAGAGGCCACGACCGGAGTTCCGCAGGCCATCGATTCCAGGGCGACCATACCAAAGGATTCGTAATGCGAAGGAACCACAACTACTTCCGCGGCCGAATAGTAATACTGAAGCGTATCCTGATCTTGCTTACCCAGAAACATGATCATGTCATCGAGACCGAGCGACTTGCGTAGGTTTTGCAATCGCTCTGTTTCCGCCGACATTTGCTCATCACTTACCTCTGGATCACCCCCTATTATTGCCAGACAAACGGGGAATATATCCAGAATGCCCTTTTGCTTCATGATCGCCATCGCTTCGATGAGTGTGTCGATACCCTTTAAGGGTTCGATCCGCCCAACATAGAGCAGCATGCAATGCTTGGCAGGTGTTCCAATGAATTCGACCGCTTCATCTTTAGGTATGGAGTAAAACCTGGTCGTGTCTACCCCGGGTGGTACCACAACGATTCGGTTGGTATCTGCCCTGTACAACCACTGTAGTTGAGCCAATTCCGCTTGAGTCGCTGCGACAATGCGATCGGCTTCATTAAGAAGACGAATTTCAGATTCGAGCCGCAGCTCAGATGCATTTTCCTCTGGGCTTCGTGCGACACGGTTCTTCATCACTGCCAGAGTATGAAACATGTGAACAACGGGCACCCCCCACTCCGCTCTCAACTCAAGGGCTGCCAGACCTGATAGCCAATAATGACTATGGATCAGGTCGTACTCAAGGTCTTTCTTGTAGGCAAATTCCTTAATACCTTCCAGGTATTGGGGGAGATAATTTACCAATTCGGGTTTAGGCATTGGAATCTCGGGACCTGCGGGGATGTGCACAATGCGGTTGCCAAATCCTAGATCGTGAAGCACATGGGGGACATGTTCATCCTGTGAGCGTGTAAAGACATCAACGCCAACACTTCTACGTCCAAGCTCTCGTGTGAGGTCTCGGACATAAACATTCATCCCACCCGTATCTTTACCACCAAGTGTTGCTAGGGGGCAAGTATGAAAAGAAAGCATCGCAATACGCACGGTTTAATTATCTCCTGAGAGACCTTTCTTGCCAAGGATTTCATGACCGAGCGTACGAAAAACAACCGAATACCGCTTTTTTAATCACAAATTGATGACGCAAGGCCGCATTATGGTAGCAACAAGTGCGTTGGAGGGAATTAAAGGTGGATTTGAGCACAACCAAAGATTGAAGGTCCTAACCCGCACTGGTATAATCCCGTCGTTGCCAGCGTAGCTCAGTGGTAGAGCAGGCGCTTCGTAAGCGTCAGGCCAAGGGTTCGAATCCCTTCGCTGGCTTGATCCTTTATCTTTCGCTTATTTTGAGAATCAAAGGCAATCCAAGGGTGAGTAAATGTCGAAAGTGTGTTGTTTGGCTTTGCCAACCAGCACACTTTCTTTATGTTGGGGGTGAACTGATTTTGACCAATCCTTCTCATCGAGGATGATTTTGGCCTGTGTATTTCTCTCCCCGCGCGTATAATGGAGCCATGAACAACAACACAAAGCCAGTTGTAATTGGGCTCGCAGGTGGGACGGGATCCGGGAAAACTACCGTAGCAAACGTGATTCTTGATCGTGTCGGCACGGATTCTATCGTCTTTCTCCCACATGACGCATATTACAAGGACTTAACTCACCTTTCCAAGGCTCAACGCGATCTCTTCAATTTTGATCATCCCGACTCCCTTGAATCAGATTTATTGGTCCAACACCTGAGGCAGCTTAGGGAGTGGAAGAGCATTGAAATTCCAGTGTACGATTTCACCACACATTCACGAACTGAGCGGACAGAGAACATCGTCCCCCAACCGATTATCCTGGTGGAAGGGATCCTAATATTCACTGAGCCCATTCTTCGAGATACATTCGACGTAAAAATATTTGTGGACACCCCTCCAGATATTCGATTTATTCGCAGGCTGGAAAGGGATATAGAGGAGCGTGGCCGCAGCCTCGAATCAGTCATTCAACAATATCAGACGACAGTTAGACCCATGCATCTCGAATTTGTTGAACCCTCTAAGAGGTACGCAGATGTGATCATTCCTGAGGGTGGATTCAACACGGTTGCCATGGATATGATTGTCGCACGGATCGATTCAATGTTACCGAACAAATCCTCAACAATGGAGAACAAAATTTAATGAAACAATATCCAAACGCCCCCGATATGCAAATTGATACGAGCAAGTCGTACACTGCAACCTTCAAGACAGACGTGGGTGATATCACTGTTGCCCTTCACGCTGACAGAGTACCCAACACCGTAAACAATTTCGTTTTTCTTGCCAGAGATAGCTACTATGACAACGTCATCTTTCACCGGGTCATCCCAAATTTTATGGCTCAAGGGGGCGATCCGACCGGCACAGGCCGTGGAGGCCCGGGCTATTCATTCGAGGATGAATTTCACCCCGAACTGCGCCATGATGGACCTGGGATTCTGTCCATGGCAAATGCAGGTCCGAACACCAATGGCTCACAATTTTATATAACTTATGCAGCCACGCCACATCTTGATGATCGTCATTCTGTTTTCGGAAAGGTTGAAGAGGGTATGGATGTGCTGCTTTCAATTCCTGACAGAGATCCAAGCAAAGTTGATGCTCCTGCAGTGCGCCTTCTAACAATAGAGATCACTGAGGCATGAACCTGGGTAAATGGTCGTCGGGATGGCGCATGACCCTCATCAGGATCATTGTCCTTTTGGGAGTTATCGCCATCACGATCATTATTTTTTCTCTTAGGGATCAAGCTGAAAAGCTCCAAGCCTACGGCTATCCGGGAATATTTTTCCTTTCGATACTATCGAATGCCACCTTAATTCTCCCTGCTCCAGGAATCGCACTAACATTTGCATTTGGCGCAGTATTTAACCCCATCGGCGTCGCCCTGGCAGCTGGAGCTGGATCGGCAATTGGAGAGCTCACAGGTTATTTGGCTGGTTTTAGTGGGCAGGGAGTGATGAAGCAGACGGCCATCTATGATCGATTAGAAAAATGGACTGACAACTATGGTGGATGGACCGTTATGGTCCTCGCACTTATTCCTAATCCCTTATTTGATATTGCTGGCGCTGCCGCAGGTGCATTGAAAATGCCCGTCCTCGAATTTTTACTCTGGGCCTTCGTAGGTAAAACGCTCAAAATGCTACTATTTGCCTATGCTGGTGCAAGGTCAATGGATTGGTTGCTGAGGCTCATGGGGGGATAGTGGAAATAAGATTGTAGGCCGGGTTTCCATACCCGGCCTACGGTGATGGTGAAATATTATAGGTCGGGTTTTAAGGTGAACGCAGTTCACCCACCCGACCGGTTTTTATAAATCTAACCTTCAATTCACGCCTTAAACACCTCTCGCTTCAGCGTAAATTTTTTCAAAGACTTTTCCCTTATTGAGATCCCCAAACCTTGTCCCTGTGGAACATCAATTGTGCTATCTTCATTCAGTTCGAAATTTGGCTCGGCAATATCCTCCTCATAATATCGATCAGAAGCAGATATATCGCCGGGGAGAACAAATCCTGGAAGGGATGCCACAGCTAGATTCGCAGCACGACCGATATTCGTCTCAAGCATCCCCCCACACCAAACTGGAATCTCCACACTCCGGCCGTAATCATGAATGGCAATTGCCTCACTCAAACCCCCGACCCTTCCTGGTTTTATGTTGATAATCCCGCATGCATTGATTTCAATAGCTTGTTGAGCGTGCCTGAGCCGAAGTATGCTTTCATCCAAGCAAATTGGAGTGGTTATCTCTTTCTGCAATCGGCTGTGATCGATAATGTCATCTTCTGCAAGGGGTTGTTCAATCAAGATCAAATTAAACTCATCCATCTCTTTAAAAACCGAAACATGATCTAATGTATACGCTGAATTCGCATCTACTTGAATGGGAATTTCGGGAAAAGCGTTTCGGACAGCACTCACAACCTTAATATCTTTGTTTGGTTTGATTTTCAACTTAATTCGTTGGTAGCCTTCATCTACAAAGCTCCCAACAACTCTGAGTAAAGCTTGTTCGTCCGGCTGTAAACCCACCGAAACACCGACAGGAACCCGCAAATTTTGCCCACCAAATAATTTTTGTAAAGAATTCCCATCTCTCTTACCAATTAGGTCCCACAAAGCCATCTCCAAGCCAGCTCGAGCGAGTTGGTGACCCCTAAATCGATCAATCATATTACGATATTGCGCGATGTCCTCAATCTCTTTACCCAGAATTTCTGGTATGAAGAATTCTTCAAGCACATGCCAGGCAGTGCCTGTGGTTTCGTAGTTATATCCGGGGTTATCACCGGCGACACATTCCCCCCAACCCATCAATCCCTCACTTCGAACACGAAGGATGACACATTGGCGGTCTTGTTCAACACCGAATGATGTCTCGAAGGGATCCTTGAGTTGCATCCGAACGAGGAAAAGTTCAATTTCGTCAATGAACATGGCTATCCTAATTTTCCTTCCCCATATGAGAGTACATAATACGAGCGTGGAATTTTCTCACCCTTCAAAAATACAAAGTCTGTGACGATATACCCTTTAGAAAACGCGAGCTCAAACACTTTTCGTGTAAGCATTCTCCAATCAAGTGCCAGATCAGGATTCTTTTCTCTGATTGAACTCACGTCGGATGGTATCTCGACAAGTATGACAGATCCATCCAGCTCCGGCTCAACATCATCGGGCTGAAGGATGCCCTCCGGTGTCAAATGAGTTGAATAAGCCTTTTTTGCTCCGCCGGCCAGGAAATTAGCCAAACCCAATGACCCCCTCAGTTCATCAACCCGCGATTGTACTCGACGCGATGTTACCCACCAATCAACTCGAAACCTGTCAGAGTGAAAACCAACGTTGATCCCATCCCTCATCTCACCGTAGTAATCTCGAATGTATTCGTTACACACGGCGCCCAATCTTCGGATATTTATATTCGCATTCCTACTTTGCAATGGATCATAGGTCCAGGTTGCGAGGCGCACTCCATTCTCCAGCACATCTTCACGCTGCAAGCACTTCAAGCGAATACCTATGCCTAAATCGCGATAGTCTGGATCTACTCCCATCATGTGGGAGGCGTGCTTCAGGCGCGTCATCGCTGGGCGGTCAGGGCTCTTCTGGTCAGTGCCTAAAAAGCCTATCAATAAACCCACCAGTTTATCACTATCAAAAGCGCCAAGCACGAGGCCCCCGTTATGAGACAGGGCTAAAAGAATATGGATTGGAACAACCTCCGTTTCACTTCCAGGATATACCAACCTTTGGAGTTCTTCAGCTTGTCCCATATCTTCTGGAGAGCGTAGCTTCCTATATGTTATGTTCGAGGACATTATGGCTTATCTCCTTTGAGAGATGCGTTGAAACGAAAAGAACTTCCACATCCAGCGCACATTTGCTAAGTATTCTAAATTATTTTCCATTCGAACGGGCTGCAAACTAAAAACCCGCGGAAGGGTCTCCAGATCCGCTGTTCGATTCACTGCAAGATAATCTAACCAAAATGTAGTTAATGGTGGGATACGAAAGAGCCTCTCAAACATCCACGCGCCAATCCGAAGGAAAGGTGGGCGCGTGGGAACGAGCACACGTCTTGAACCTGTGTTTTCCATAACCATTTCGACAACTTCAAGAAAGGACAGATACTCTGGTCCTCCAATTTCATACCTTTGATTGAGAGTGGCCTTATCATCCAAGGTCCAGAGGATCGCCGTCACCAGGTCGCCAACGTCCATAGGCTGGATGAGTGTCATTCCATCTCCTGGGATTGGAAAAACTATTGGTGAAATGCTCAGCATCATCGCTAGAGATGTGGTGAAGTGATCATGGGGTCCATAAACCAAACCTGTTCTAAGAATGGTGTATGGCGTCTTGCTTTGAATGATGGACTGCTCAGAGATTGCCTTGGCCCTTAATAATGCATAGGCTGATGTCAGACTGGCACCGAGATGGCTCAAGAATATGAAGCGGGACACGCCAGTCTCGGCCGCGGCCGCAGACAATACACGCATCCCATCAATCTCACCTTGCATCAGATGAGGCTGATAGCCTAAGCGCTCACCTCCTGCGAGATGTATGACTGTTTCAACACCAATTAAGGCAGCACGAACGCCTCTTGGGTCTTCGAGCGAAGATAGCGCCACATCAAGGGAGAGGCCGGGTGGTAAATTCGGAGAAACTGGTGAAGGTCGTATAAGAGTCCTGATCTTATGACCACTCTCAATGAGCCGCTGAATCAGTTCTCGACCAATGAAACCCGTTCCACCGGTAACCAAAATCATCAACACTGCCTTCGTTCGTAATTGACCCGATACAAAGAAACTTACATCTTATTGGATTTCCCCACAAGACCCTGGTTACAGCCCGAGAAGGTATCTTAGAGCTGGAACATTGGCTCTGATGAAACTGGGTGCCAGCAAGGATGGGAATTGTAGCATAGCCACCTTTCTGTGAAGCGTAGCTTTCATGCAATATAGGTGTTTTAGGTAAGAGTACTAGCGATTAAGAAATAGGAGGTTGGTGTGACAGTTGATCGAGTGGTAGTTACTGGTATGGGATGTCTCAGCCCACTAGGAAATGATTTGGATTCAACTTGGAATGCCCTGCTACAAGGCACGTCGGGGGTTGATACGATTACGCAATTCGATCCATCAGATTTCAAGACGCAAATTGCTGCTGAAGTGAAAGGATTCGACGCCAAAGAGGTGCTTGGTGTGCGCCTAGCACGGCGGACGGATCGATTCACACAATTTGCACTCATCGCAGCGGAACAAGCCCTGAAACACTCAGGACTACAAGTCACTGACCACAACCGTGATCGAATTGGTGTGATCTTTGGATCTGGCGTTGGTGGGATTGGTGCAGTGTTTGATGGAAGCGAAAAGTATCTCACCAAGGGACCACGCTGGGTAAGTCCATTCATGGTACCGATGATGCTCCCAGACACAGCCCCAGGCCAAACAGCAATCGAATTTGGCTTACGAGGGCCAAATATGTCGATTTCTACGGCCTGTGCATCCAGCGCTAACGCTATTGGTGAAGCAGCCGAAAATATTAAGCGCGGTGCTGCAGATGTTGTACTTACTGGTGGATCTGAAGCTGCGATCGTCCAGATCGCCCTGGCGGGTTTCAACGTAATGGACGCAATTTCAAAGAGAAACGACGACCCACAATCTGCATCAAGGCCGTTTGACCTTGATCGAGATGGATTCATCATGGGCGAAGGTGCAGCTGTTCTGGTGCTTGAGTCTTTCGAGCATGCATCCGCGCGTGGAGCAACAATACTCGGAGAACTCGCAGGCTATGCGGCAACAAATGACGCATTTCATATTTCTGCCCCCGCTGATAATGGCGAAGGCGCTGCGCGATGTATGCGATTAGCACTCGAAGATGCTAAGATCGCGCCGGAAAGAATTGACTACATCAACGCTCACGGAACGTCGACAAAACTAAATGATTCAAGCGAAACGGCGGCAATAAAAACCGTCTTTGGCGCAACCGCCTATGATATCCCTATTTCATCGACGAAATCAATGACAGGGCATTTGCTCGGCGCTTCAGGTGCACTTGAAGCTCTCTTCTGCCTCAATGCCATTCAAGAAAGCACCTTGCCGCCCACTACCAACTATGAGACTCCTGATCCCGAATGTGATCTCGATTACGTTCCCAACAATGCACGAGCTAGAACCCTGGAATACGTAATGTCGAACTCGTTCGGATTTGGTGGGCACAATGCAAGCTTGATATTCCGAGTGTATGCGGAAAATGGAGTTGGGTAATGATGCGCTATGCACATGTAACTGGCTGGGGTATGGCCGTTCCAGAGAATGTTTTAACGAATCATGATTTAGAACAGATCGTTGACACAAATGATGAGTGGATCATCTCAAGGACTGGTATCAAAGAACGGCGAATTGCAACGAAGAATGAAACCACTTCTAGCCTCGCGCTTGATGCAGCGAGGCGAGCATTATCACAAACTAATCTCGATCCAGGCGATATCCAACTTATCATCGTAGCTACTGCATCGCCGGACTTCATATTCCCTGCAACTGCATGTCTCGTTCAAGATCAACTTGGTGCGGTCAATGCAGGTGCATTTGATTTATCTGCCGCGTGCACCGGATTCATTTACGCAGTGAATATGGCAGCACAATCCATACGATCTGGCTCATTGGACAATGCACTTGTGATTGGTGCCGAAACACTCTCCCGATTTGTAAATTGGGAGGACAGAAACACTTGTGTGCTCTTCGGTGATGGTGCGGGTGCATTTGTCCTACAGGCAAGTGAGAAGCCAGGCGGGGTGTTATCTTGTGTAATGCGATCTGATGGATCAGGCGGCGACCTTCTTTCCGTGCCTGCGGGTGGCAGCGCTATTCCTGCAACACACGAAACTGTTGATCGGAATTTGCACAAGATCCAAATGAACGGGAGAGAGGTATTTCGATTTGCTACAAGAGTTATGGCCTCAGCCACAAGAGAAGCCGTGGATAAAGCTGGTTTGAGGCTTGAAGATATTAACTTAATCATCCCCCATCAAGCCAACAGCAGGATAATTGAGGCAGCCGCAAGAGGGATCCGGATACCCATGTCACAGATCGTCATGAACATTGAGCGATATGGAAATACGTCAACAGCCTCGATACCCATTGCGATTTGCGA
>JAGLGG010000105.1 GCA_023144145.1 Anaerolineales bacterium
CTGGAAGACGATAGGATCAAACCAGGTGACAACCTGGTTCTAGTTGGCTTTGGCGGTGGTCTCACATGGGGCGCTCTCGTGCTCGAGTGGAGTGAGCCTGAGGTACGTGCAATAAGCATTTGGAGTAGGCGGCGTCGCAGGTTGCTTCTGTTCCTGGCACGACTTCGATCATTCGGATTACGGTTGCTTCGTAAATTGGAGGGATTTATTTGGGGAGCGGCTTCGCAGGAAGAATAAGTTTCTCAATATACTGAGAAATGCGATCTAATAATATAAAGCCCCGCAGGGAGCATATTATCTCCGAGCGGGGCTTTGATCTTATAATGCCTTTGTCGAGAAACTGAGCTTATGCTTCTTCGACTTCCTGCTCGTCAAGTACATTCAAGAATTCATCGACCATGTCTCGAAGGAAGGGCTCAGGAACTGCTCCCACCTGTTGATGTACGAGTTTTCCACCTGCAACAAAGAGCATTGTGGGAATTCCCTGAACACCATACTGTCCAGCCCATTGAGGATTTTCATCGGTGTTGACTTTGGCCACAATGAGTTTCCCGGCATAATCCGAAGCAATCTTACTCAAGATAGGACCGACCATCTTGCAGGGACCGCACCAAGGTGCCCAAAAATCTACAATAACAGGTAATGTGGATTCCAAAACCGCTTTCTCAAATGCTTCATCAGTCACATTAATTGGCTCTGTATGCATTATTGTCTCCAAGTTTTATTGGTTCCGCCAAAATCTTACCACAGATAAACTGGAGGGTCAGTAATCCCCTTATACCGTATTTCAATCCAGATCGAACTACTCATCAAGGATCACAATCTCATGCTCAATTTGAACTTCCGATCGCAGCGAGGCTGCAACGGAACAATACTTCGAATCCGAGAGGTCAATCGCTTTGGAACATGCTGATTCCGACAAACCTTTCCCACGCAACTTATAGGTGAGTTTAATATTCTCGTACTGCCAAGGTGGATCAGGATGTTGATCACCCTTCACAACGATCTCCAGTTGATCCAATTGAAATCGCTTCTTCGACAGGATGCTAACTACGTCGACGGCGGTGCAACTCGCGAGCGCCACGAGTAAGAGCTCAGAGGGCTTCATTCCCACTGCGTTGTCTTCGTCTTGTCTAGATAGAACCACTGAATGTTTTGTTGAATCAACTCCAACAAACACTCCTCCATCAAGCCACTTAACTGTCGCTTCAGCCATTTGCTTCTCCGAGAACTGGGAATACTAAAAATTTCCTACGGGAGTATACCAGAGGGCGGGATGAGGCCTTAGTGTATAATCCTTTCGATTATTGGGATCTACCTGAGAGGGAATAGAATGACACCAGCCTGCCCAGCTTGTACAGCGCCAGATTTGGTACAACTCTCAAAATTTGAGCTCCAATGTAGCTATTGCAGATCGAGCTTTACTGGTAAACCGCTCCTTTGCCCTGCATGCGGGTGGATTAATAACAACGATGAAGATGTCTGCCCAGATTGTGGCGAACCGTTGAACGTTGTGGCTCAGATAATTCGCCGACAGGATCAATCGGGTACACCGCGATGGTTGAGCAGAGTTCAATCCCAGGCTGAAAAGATAAAATCAGAAGAAGAGATAGCATCTCGAAAGCGTTATGAGGTTCTTGAAGAAATCGATCGTCGCCGGATGGAAGCCAATCGGAAAGGCATGCAAAAACAACGAGAGCGAGATAAGGGAATTCTTATTGTTGTCGTAGTCGTCTTTATCGTTGTAGCTCTCATTTTACTCGCATTATTATTGCTCCAAGGCACATCTAGTGTTTGAAACCCAATACACGATTGAACTAGCTGTATATGAAGGACCTCTGGACTTGCTCCTAGAGCTTATCGGTCGTGCTGAACTTGACATCACTAAAGTTGCCCTCGCTCAAGTCACTGATCAATACCTGGCCTACCTCCGTCGAGTACCCGAACCTGAGCTTGCAGATTTGAGCAGTTTTTTGGTTATTGCCGCCAGACTACTGCTGATAAAATCCGAAGCCCTGCTGCCACGACCACCTCAAAGAGAAATCGGTGAGGAAGATCCCGGTGACGCACTGGCGCGACAGCTACTGGCGTATAAGAAATATAAAGAGGTGGCATTATTGCTATCTGAAAGGGAGAAGCGGGGCACTCGCACCTACCTGCGGGTCTCCCCACCACCTAGTATCATTCCACAACTTGATTTGAGTGGATATGATTTGAATGACCTTCACTCAGCCATCGTGGAAGCATTATCAAATCTTGAAAGACCATCTCTGAAGTATGTTGTCACCCCCCCAAGAATTAACATTCGCGACAGAATCTTATTAATCATCGATCAACTGCGAAGCAAAGGACGGACAACATTCGGAAAAATCCTCAAGTCCACACAATCTCGCCTCGAAATTGTAATCTCTTTCCTCGCAGTACTAGAACTCGTCAAGCAGCACCAGATTGAAGTGACTCAAGAGAAGCAATTCGGGGAGATAGAGATCATACCTGGGAAGGCTTGGCAAGAGGATCAGGATTTGGAATTCGATCTTGAGTTTGATGAATAGTTCGCCCCTAACACGAGCGCCAATGTAGCCCCAAATCCATCTATTAGGACATCGTTAAGGCTGGAGTTCCGTCCTCGCACAAAGGATTGATGGTATTCGTCACTGAGTGCAAAGAGAACTGCCATTAATAATGCGGTTAACACACGATAGAATTTAGATAAACGTTTTGGAAGAGCATAAAAATAGGAAAGGCCTAAAAGACCATACCCTACGGCATGTCCGCCTTTCTTGATAAGTGTGTCAAGGCTACCGTAATCAGGGATGCGTGACGACGGCAAAGATGAAA
>JAGLGG010000106.1 GCA_023144145.1 Anaerolineales bacterium
AGATCGGAACAATCAAATGCCCAACCAGTTACAAAATTCTACTTCACCATACCTTCTCCAACATGCAGAGAATCCTGTGGATTGGCACCCGTGGTCGATCGAAGCTCTCACGTTGGCCAGAGAACAGGATAAGCCAATATTTCTGAGTATTGGTTATGCCGCTTGCCATTGGTGCCATGTTATGGCGCACGAATCCTTCGAAGATGCTGAGACCGCGACAATTATGAACGAGCACTTCATTAACATAAAAGTAGATCGGGAAGAGCGGCCTGACCTCGACAGCATATATATGGATGCCGTTGTCGCCATGACCGGTCAGGGTGGATGGCCTATGTCTGTCTTTCTAACCCCAGAAGGAAAACCGTTTTATGGCGGAACGTATTTCCCACCTGTCCCTCGATACAATATGCCGTCATTCAAAGATCTGCTGCTTCAAATCTCAACGCTTTGGAGTGAGGACCGTCCAAAGCTCCTGGCAAAAACCGATCAACTCACCGATCGAATAACAAGCACACCCATCCTCTCGCCAACTTCTGAGAACATCGACCCATCTACTTTGCCCACTGCGGCCGAGGCAATTTTTAGAGGCTTCGATTGGACTCATGGCGGCTGGGGAGATGCTCCCAAATTCCCGCAATCACCGGTCATCGAATTTCTCATGCGGCATCATGATCGGACCAATGACAAACTTGCCCTAGATATGGCGGTGAAGACCCTGCAAGCAATGGTCAAAGGTGGAATGTACGACCTTATCGGAGGTGGGTTTCACCGCTATTCGGTGGATAAATTCTGGCTTGTACCCCACTTTGAAAAAATGCTGTACGACAACGCCCAATTAGTTGAAACCTACTTGCATGCCTGGCAAATTACCGGGGAAGACGCCTTCCGAGATGTTGCGGTTGATACATTAGGTTTTCTCGATCGTGATTTCAAGGATTCTGCTGGTGGTTATTACTCTTCCCTAGATGCAGATTCTGAAGGTGAAGAAGGAACATATTATCTTTGGAGCAATAAACAGATAGAAGCTGCACTGGAGGATGAAGATCTTGCCGAGATTGTGAGAGAGGTTTACGGGATAACCGAGGTTGGGAATTTCGAAGGGAAAAATATCCCCACACGATCAATTGAATTTGGTGAGATTGCGGAGCGAAGAGGAATCTCAGAAAGTGAAATTGCGGTAATAATTTCTGGAGCAAAGAAGAAATTGCTTTCATATCGTTCGCAGCGAATCCGCCCTGGATTGGATGACAAGATAATCACCTCCTGGAATGGTCTCACCCTTATCGCCTTGAGCAAGGCTGCTAAAATCCTCTCCCGTAAAGATCACTTGATGAAAGCCCAAAAGTTAGCAAATTTTCTGTTGGATGAACTTGTTATTGACGGAAAATTGATGCGCTCTTGGCGGCAGGGGAAGTCAAATTTCTCTGCGTATTTGGAGGATCACGCTGCGTTAGCTTTAGGATTACTGGAACTTTATCAAGCTGATTTTAACTCCCGATGGTTTGATGCAGCATACCATTACGTGGAAGAGATCTTAGAAAACTTCCAAGATCCTAATGGCGGTTTCTTCGACACGCGCAATGATCATGAGCAGCTCATTGCACGTCCTAAAAGTCTTCAAGACAGCCCTATTCCAAGTGGAAACACGCTTACGGCAATATTACTTCTCAAGCTATTCGCATTAACAGGGGAGAACCGCTTCTATGAACCTGCTGAATCTGTGATACGAGCGATGCAGGAAAACGCAGCCCGATATCCATCCTCGTTTGGAGGGTGGCTATGCGCAGCGGACGTTGCGCTTGGTCCACAATTACAACTGGCCGTAATCGGTGATGTGGAGCAACCTGGATTTCAACATCTTGTGGAAGTTGCAAACCACCAATACACTCCCAGGTTGGTTGTGGCCGCCGCTCCCCCAATATTTAAGGGCGGACCGCAGTTGCTGGAGCAGCGCGAGCAGGTGGATGGAAAGCCCACTGCATTCTTATGTCAGGGCTTTGCTTGTAGGTTACCCACCACCTCACCCGACGAATTAAAGGTGCAGATCGAGGAGGCGAGGCGCTTGGGCGCACCATAAGGTACGAGGGAGGGAAAAGCCGTTCCAAAAAATGTGACCTCGAAATGCGTAGGGGCGAAGCATTAGCACGTAGTCTATGAATTGGCGTGATTTCCTGCAAATGCTTCGCCCGTACACACAATATTTCCACGACATTCGGGGCTGTATCAAATGGTACGTCATTCATCCACCAGGGAACCAGTTATTTGTTGTTTTTCACAAGATCACCAAAAATCCCCACCCTCATTCAACAGTCACACTTTTAGCGAGATTACGGGGTTGATCCACATCCGCGCCTCTGAGAACAGCAATATGGTATGCCAATAATTGAAGGGGAATGATCGACGTAATTGGGGATAAGAGCCAAGGTACATCAGGAACCCAAAGGACATGATCAACAATATCCTCGATTAATTCATCCCCATCCGTCGCAACCACAATAGCCACGCCCCCACGCGCCTTGGTTTGCTCAATTTGACTCAGCATCTTCTCATACCATGGGTCTTTAACCGCAATTGCGATAACGGGCATTTCTTCATCAATGAGGGCAATGGGTCCATGCTTCATTTCGCCTGCTGGATAGGCCTCAGCGTGGATGTAGGAAATCTCCTTTAATTTCAATGCCCCCTCATAGGCGGTGGGCATGTTAATGCCTCGGCCGAGATAAAGACAATGAGAGACATCCTTCATGCGCCAAGCTATCCTTTCAGCCTCATCCGCTCGGTCGAGGCATCTGCCTATCAGATCAGGGATGAGCCTTATGTTTTGAACATATTCAACGCGTTGGGACTCATCAATACCCTGACGCAATTCCGCTAAAAGGATGGCGAGCATGTATAGATCAATGAGAGGAGTAGTATATGCCTTTGTGGAGGCAACCCCGATTTCAGGGCCTGCCTGCATCGGGATAGTTCCGTCAGCAATGCGCATAGCTTGTGACCCAAAAGTATTGACTATGCTCCAGAGCTTCGCTCCCCGCTCTTTGGCTTCCGCCATTGCAGCAAGTGTATCGGCTGTCTCTCCGGATTGGCTGATTGCCAGGACAACTGTGCCATCTTCAATGATGGGTTCCCTATACCTAAATTCTGATGCGATATCAACTTCTGTGGGAATTCGTGCGATCCGCTCGATGAGCACCTTCCCTACCATTCCGGCATGAGCCGCGGTCCCACAGGCGGTGATTATAATTTTCCTTATCCCTCGCGCTTTCTCCTGATCCAGGTTGAGCTGAGGCAATTGAATACGATTTTCCTCAAAGTTCACCCTGCCCCCGATCGTATTCGTCGCCGACCGCACTTGCTCATATATTTCTTTGAGCATGAAATGCTTGAATTCACCTCGTTCGGCTGAGACTGCATCATACGGCACCGCATGGACCTCTGCTTCTATCTTCTTCCCATCCATGTCACGAATTTCTGCATTTTCACTCGTGAGAATTGCCATTTGAGATGGCTCTAGAAAGATCATTTGCCGCGTATGTTCTAGCATTGCCGGAATGTCAGATGCCAAGAACATTTCGCCTTGCCCAACGCCAATGACGACTGCTCCTGCATTCCCAAGGCGAGCAGCCACAATTCGATCAGGTTCCTTCGTCGAGAGCAGTACAATTCCATGAGCTCCATCCAAATGACCGATAGTCAATCGAGCTGCTTCCGCAAGATCGTGGCCCAACTCCAAGTATCGATCCACCAATTGAACGATGACTTCTGTGTCCGTCTCAGATTTAAAAACCACTCCCTCTGCAGACAATTCATCCCGTAATTCCAAAAAGTTTTCTACAATCCCGTTATGAACCACCACAACTTCACCAGTTGCGCCGACCTGTGGATGAGCATTGCGCTTGTTAGGTTTTCCATGAGTAGCCCAACGCGTATGTCCAATTCCGATATTCCCTGAAACGGGATCGGATTGGAGCAGCAGCGCAAGTTGATCAAGTTTCCCTGCATCCCTTCGAACCTCGATTTCCCCGTTTTGAATAAGTGCCATGCCGGCCGAATCATAGCCTCGGTACTCGAGTCGTCGCAGGCCGTTAAAGATCACTGTCGAGGCGTCACGCGCGCCCACATATCCCACGATCCCACACATATCGTGCCTCCTGTTCGTAATCCAAGGAAAATTATTACCACTTCTCTCTCAGTTTGTCGGTCCTGTCGCCAGGGATTTTCACTGGAGAGTTATATTGGGGAAAGGGTTCGGGTTGTGGCACACCCAGGGGGCATCCGCTGATCTCTCGATTTTCCCAGAAGGAAATTACTAACTCTCCTTCTAGTTAACCCCGATTTGCATCGGGGAACCCGCCACTTCGTCACCCCGGCTAGAACCGGGGCCATGCGCTTACCCTTTCGAATAAATAAGCTTTCACCTCCATTTCATCGGTAGATCAAGATTATACACTTCTCCAATTAATTTCGATAAATATTTAAATTGCAGTTAGCTTAAGTTTGTCAACTTGTCGATTTGTCAATTGGTCGATATGTGAATTCATCACCCCGCATCTTCCCCTCCTTGATCCCTATTCCCTGCTCCCTGATCACTGATATCCGAAACATCCTTTGGCCATTGACCGATTGACAAATTGCCAAGTTGACTAATTGATAAGTTGACCAATCGACATGTCGACAATCAAATGACTAAACATCGGTAAAGTATCCATTACTCCAGGAACTCAATCGTCTCTTCGGTCGCCCGCGCAAGATCGGAATACTCGCCCCTTAATTCTTCTGGAAGCATCTTGGAGATGCGATACATCGCCTCGTCCGTCATCTTTCGAAGGAGTGGAAGTGACCTCTTCTCAGACAATTTTCGATATCGAAAGGGCTGTCCAAATCGAATTATTGTTCCCCCTTCTCGCCAACGTGACCAGCGCATTGTTGGGTAGCCTATCGTTCCGGTCACCGCAACAGGGATAATCGGCGCTCCGCTTTTCTGGCCCAGATAAGCAACCCCCTCCCTCCCCCTTTGAAGACTTGAATTACGCGTTCCTTCGGGAGCAAGCAATATCGTCTCTCCTGCTTCCAACACTCGGAGTGCATTTCTAATGGCTTGTCGATCAATTTCCTCCCGATGGACAGCAATCGCACCCCAAATATGGGGAAAGATTCCTATAATTGGATAGTGATATGCTTCTACTTTGGCCAGGGGAACGATATTTCTTGGCAATAAGCCAAGAACTATCATTGGATCGACAAAGGCTATGTGGTTAATCATGACGATGCCCGGCCCAGTCTCAGGGAAGTTCTCGATCCCTTCAACCTTTTCAATTCGGACCAGTATGCGAAATGCAATTTGTCTCAATAGGAACTGACAAATATTCCTCCTGAGTTCAAATTTCTTATGGACATAGGGCTCACGACCAGAGCTGCCATACTTCATGGATGTAACATTTCCCTCATCCCACTTCTATAAATGATACTAGATCAAAATAGTTCAAGACCAATCATTCAAGTTGTGCGACCATTTTCCAGTAATCTAAGTGCAATTTTCACGACTTCATCAATTGACATAAAGGTTGTGTCAATCTTTACCGCATCATCTGCAGCAACAAGAGGCGCCAACTTTCGTGTTGAATCGAGTGTATCTCTGGATTGCATTGAGGTCAGGATCTCCTCATACGGAACACTCTCACCTCGCGCTAAACATTCTTCATAGCGACGCTTGGCCCTTTCTTCAACTGTCGCATCCAGAAATAACTTCAGATCCGCTTCATGTAAAACAACTGTCCCTATGTCCCTTCCAACCATAACGACACGCCGGCGGAGGCCAATCTCTCGTTGACGTTTGGTCATCGCCTCTCTAACACCAGCGTACATCGATACGACCGAGACGAAATCGTTCACCTCCGGTGAACGGATTTCCCAGGTCACATCGGCACCGTCCAGCAGCACGGTATAAACACGACCATCTTCTTTTGTCGGAGGAATCACATCAATGGCAATATGCTCTGTAAGTTTAGTGACCGAAGGTTCATCATCAATTGACACATTTCTCATCAGTGCTGCTAATGTTACAGCACGGTACATCACCCCAGTATCAAAGTACAAGTAGTCCAGTTTTTCCGCGAGTATCTGGGCAACGGTTGATTTCCCCGATGCTGCAGGACCATCAATGGCAATCATCAAATCAGCATTCATAATGAATTGATGGAATGTGTGGTTGTATTAGACATATATAAAACTGAAGCGCAATGCATCCCCGTCCTTTTTCCTAAAGATCTCTCCATGGATTTCACCAAACCAATCTACTCGAACGCTTAATTGAACGTCGAAGATCCTGGTTCACAAGAGTTTGTTTGATGTTCATTAATAGTAGTCATTTTGTGATGAGGATAGCAGATGTGCTGGCAAACTTCTTCAACCCTCGTCCTCTAGGTTCGATTGCGAACCATTCTCCGGCATTGCGTATATTGTAACGTCACCCATTTTATAAACCATCTTCATAAAGTTAGAAAATTTTTCTTCATTTATCGGAGCAAATTCAGGAGGTTGATATTTACTGCGCTCCAATGTTCCGACGAAAACGTAATCAACTCCATGCTCAATGATCAATGTCTTCGCTAGCTCCCAATCATCCGTAGTATATATCTCAGCAATATCACCCTCCCGGCTTCCTTGATAACTGAAATCACCACGCCATTGGAACTCATGATAAGGCCATCCCAAGAGAGTTGATAGACCAGTGTGAGTCGACACCCTCCCAAAGGAACTGTAACTGCCCCCAACTGCCTCAAGAATCACACCATCGTCAAGATATTTATCAATCCATTGAATCGCGGCGTACTCATCGGGTCTCGACCTCTCCAAGTAAGCGATGCCATCAAAAGTTAATCCATTTGCTGGAGCGAATTGATTGGTCTTTGTCCAAGTTGAGAGTATGGGATAGAGCAAGCTTAATACGACAGGTACAAAAACAAGCAGTTGGAGCAGCTGCACACCTCTGAGGCGCCTTGGCCATAGTTGGACGGCAGCATAGGCTGCAGCAATTCCCCACAGGACCCAAGCAGCATAATAGAACTTGAATATTGTATTCATCCGGTGACCGAAAGAATCTCTCACATATAAAAAATCTGGTCCGATCACTAAAAGGGCTCCAATAGTTATTAGAAAAACCACAAATATGCTGCTAGGATTTTGTTGGAACGGTCGCTCACCCTTTTTCAACTTTATCGCCAAGAGAATCGAAATACTCAAAGAGATCGTGATACCTAATAGCAGTGCAGTCCAAGAGCCGGTCAGTCGACGTGAAATTGCAGCCGACACAAGGTCTCCAACTGCCTCTTGAACAGTCTCACCGGTCGCTCCAAGGCCAGCTAAAACAGAATCCAGAATCGCAGGACTACTAGATATTGAGAAATACGCCAGCAACCCCAGAAGTGATGAAATAACAAGAAGACCAAGCGGGATCCCAAAGGCGATCAGCAACAGCAACCGATACCCTATCCTTCGTATCGCTGGTATTGCTTCTTTTAGGACCCACACAAAGAGTGGGAGAAAGAGTGGAGCGAACATGATTAAAAACTGGTGAAGCCGCGTCGGAAAGAGGATGTTTGGAAGGACACCGCCCACCTGGGATCCGAATCCCGGGTACCATGGCAAGTAAAAGATAATTGCCATAATGAACAACCCGAAATATGTGATCGCTACGCGTTTTATAACCTTTGCACTTAAACCTTCCCATTGATTCCATAGAATGATCAGGAACAATAAACTGATATAAATGGGGAAATCCGAAATATTGAGAAAAGCCAATGCTCCAAAAATCCACGCACTAATCCAAAATTCCATGCGCGGTAGAGCCACTTCGATCCAGCCCAGAGCGATGAAAACCATCGCAATACCTATTACGCTGAATAATCCTAATTGGAACAAGACATCACGAATATTGATCAAATTATCAATTGTTTCCAGATCTGTATTGATAAATATCAAGATCTGAAGGCCAGCGATGATTAGGACAAAAACCGCAAATGCGATGATGATGTGAGGCAGCTTTATCTTCTGACTGATTTTTCCACCCAGCCGGAAAGGTCCAGAATATCGAGCCAAAAAAATGTTCAAGCTAAGCAGGATTGCGAGCAAGACGAAAGGCAGGGCAAGCAAGTGGGGATGGTTATCCGCCAGCAAGAAACTGAAGAATGGAAATTCATCGATCATCTCAATCGTGGATCCATTCAATCTAACGTCAAAGATTACTCTTGAGGCTTGCCACCACCAAAGGTAACGATCCGGGATCCAGGTTGGTGAGGTTGAAGGTGGGTTAGCGAGGTCATCTAACCCGAGCCATGTCCAAAATGCTGATGTCGATTGACCATCTGTAACTTGAGACCAAAAGATATGGCGGTGATATAACACATCAAAAACAACTTCCAGATTCCCGGCTACCAAGATAAATAACGGCCCTAGAAGAGGAGCTAATAAACGTTTTTTTCCACTTGCTGCGAACAGATTGTATAGAACGGAATATGCAGCAATCGCTGCAAGCGCAAACCAGAGCGCATTGCCCAGGTTGAACGCTTCAGAAGATAGAACACCAGTTACTCTCGTGAGGAAAGCTAAGAGGATATAACCATAGTAATAGTACGAAATCGCAAAATCTGACAGCCAAGGATCGCTTGGAGGAAAAGCATCTGATCGTAAAATGGAGTTGAGAAATGCCAATTCCATTGGCTTCTCAGTGTGTTGGATTTCAGGTGTATTTGCTCGAACGAATGCCCAGAAAACGAATACCAGCAAAAAGAGAATTTCCGATGTAAGTACGACGCGTACATTTTCTTTCAACCAGGATCGTATTGCACTCCAATTCGACTTTGCGACAAGGAAACCTGCGATCGCGAGAATTGCGACCGAGATCAGCGCACCATTCAAATCATTTTTGACCGCCCCAAATGATGCGCCTATCCACAGTAAATACCCAGCAACAAGTAAGCCCAAAATTCTGCTTATCCCGTACCCACGATCCGATAAGCGATTGAAGAGACGCCAACACAAGGGAAAGGCGAACATTCCCAGGATACTGCTAACGGTCCACCAGATCAGGACCGAACCGATCACCTCGTTACCTCGAAAATTGTTGTGTCACCATCCAAGTAAACCTGTTGGAGAAATCCGAGATCTTCCATCTCTTTAAATTTCTCGAACCCGAAAGTTGGGCAGATCAAGCCTCCCTCCTCATCTTTCGAATCGACAGGGGCACAATCCGTGGGGTGAACATCAGGATCCGACATCCCCATAGGTCTCCCATGAAGGTCACAAATCACCCCCTCACCAACCCCATCAGGCCAACAAGGTTTTACAAACTCATAATACTGGCTTTCAAGCCGACCCACGATGACGTAACGAACGTCATACTGATCCAAAAAATCGAGCGCGTCTTCAACCGAGCTGTTTGTATAGAAAGATGTAATTTCATTGGCGCGCATAACCACTGATGAGCCTCCACTCATTCCTCGTTGTTGTCTTTGGTGCCAATTCCATCCTAGAACCCCTGGCAAACCAGTGTAAATTGAAAATCTCGAACCCCAACGATACTCAGGCGTGTTCGCCTCTACGATCACCGGTGTGCCGATCACGTTTTCTTGGATCCATTGAATGGCACGATAGTCCTCGTCCAAAGGCATCGGACCGGCAATATCATAATATGAGGACGATTCCATAAATGACATTCCATCCAAACTATGTGGAGCGGACTCAGACATTCGATCAGAGATTTTTGCTGGTGTAGCCGTGATTGGATATAGCGCACCCATGAACACCACAATACCTGTCACACCGAGCCAGACATATCTCCAAAATCTAGACCACTGATTGATGCTGTTGAAAACCCATGCCGTCGCGACCGCAGCAGAGATACTAAGTAGGGTCCAAACTTGGAGATAGAATTTGAATACTGTGTTCATCCTGCTCACATCGCCCCGCAGGACAACAAACTCCACCAAGATCGTCAAGGCTAACGCCGTCCCAATAAGGAACAGAATTATTCTTTTCTCAAATGCAAGTCTGCGACGGATAAGTAATAGACCAGACCAAAACAGAAGTATGAATGCGACCGGTGCTCCACCAAACCCCTGGACAGCGAGAACTACGACGCCAAATAGAATGATGAAAAATACAGCTATGCCCGGGACCACCATGGGGCGAACTCGACGGAGGGCCGATATCGGCGTAAGTGACATCCATTGCCGTGTCTCCCAAACCAACCAAGACAAGATCAATATAATAAACACGCCATGGGCGGTCAGATAATCTTGAATCCCAGTCTGGGATCCAGCCCAAGAGTCCGCTGCAATTGACCCTTGGTACCAAAGGTTAAAAGGCTGAAAGAGCAAGTAAGCCATCCCAATGAGCGCGACAGTTGAAAATATCGATTCGGCGATTGATTGGAGCCTAATTTTTTTCTTCAGGATGAAGGGTGCGATCAGAGTTGCAAGCCCAGCAAGAGTCCAATAAGTTGGAAAATCCCAAGTGTTGGTTGGTCGAAGGGCGCCAAGAATCAGTGCACCCATACAGATTGAAATTGAGTAATCCAGGATCCCCCGTTTCTTGCCATCTTTGCCGCCATAAAGCCACGAGATCCCCCAGCCAAGGACAGCCACAGTAAGTGGCAAATTGATCATATGCGCATGCAGATCCGCATA
>JAGLGG010000107.1 GCA_023144145.1 Anaerolineales bacterium
TCCAAGGATTCATCACCAAAAACGGATTCAGCCAACCCTTTAACGGCCAGTACGGGTCCGCTGCCGAAACTTGCCTGTTCATCACCTGGCCAGCCACCAATATCTCGGAATCCTTCGTACAATAACCGAGCAGAGCCAAAGTTTCCAAGTAACACGAGTGCGACTGCCGCCATCGCTCCCGCAGCCCGTGCACCACCTCGATTTTGATGCTTGTCACGCGCCCTGATGCCCATGTAAAGGTTGTAGCCAATCGAGTAAGCACCCAATGCTGTCAAGGAGAAAAGCGTCGGGATCACCAAGTTGTAGGCGGAGGAGGGGATAATTCCGAGGAGCTTTATCGGCACTCCTATCAGGACAAACCCGTAGTAGTAATAATTAATATTTCCACCTGCGAACCAGGGATCGTATGGGGGAAAGGTGCTGCTCTTCAACACAGCATTCAGGTAAGAGAAGTCCATGGGCTTCTCTCCCCCTTTATACGGATGCCATAAATCTGGATTGCCAAGCCGTATGGCCAGATCGAAGATAAAGAAACCAAGGGCTAGGACTTCTATTAAAAGAATGGTCTTACGATTTTCAATAAAGAATTTTTTGAGCTCATCGCGGTCCCTCCAAGCTATCCCCGCAGATATGAGCGCTATCAAAACCAGGATCAATAGAATGACAGGCCTCTCGACCGCGATGCCGAAATTTCCAACAATCCATGTTCCATAAGAAAGAATGAGTAACCCAAACAATTTCGAGAGTGCATATCCACCATCGTATAAACCTTTGAAGACAATGCGAGTGATGGGGAAGATGAGAATACCTAAAATGCCAATCGCTACCCACCAGATAATGACAGTTAGAAAATCTGAGCGATTAATGAGATTATCCCGATTGAATATCTCTGACCAAGTACCTTCACCCTTTTGACCTTCGAACTTCTCATCAAATAATTGGATGTTTTGAGAAACCGAGGTCAGGTCTTTTGGCGCTGAGGTATCCACGTTGCTCAGATCAACTTGCGATAGAAACTCTCTTACGTGCTCTTCGGAAAAGTCCGATGTCTTTGCGAAAATGAGCGCTTTGGGATGGTCGTATACTGTGAACGCTTCTTCGGCAAGTTGATCATTAATCTCAATACCTGCGAACTGTGGGTTGCTTTGATGTACAGAAACAAGCTCGAAACCTAAGGAACCTTCAATTGACCCGGGTTGTGCCCTCGCTGCGCATTCAAGCACCTCATCAGGCCAATGGCATCCAAACAGTGCTCGATAATATGCAGTCGTTAATGGATAGCGTGCAGGGACCCTGGTTGTCGTTCCATATTGCCGGTTGGTTGCTATGGCGATGAAATCCCCTTCAGCTAGAGTGTTAACAATACGATCCAACTTATCTGAAATCTGATCGTTGTTACGGTCTTCATTATCTGGCCAATAAAGTTCTTGATTCAACCCAACGTAAAGTCCCGAAAATCCTGTCCTTCCATCAATTGAGAAAGGGAGTCCTAAATCCCAAGTGGTTTCGCTAATAATTCGCGATCCACGGAATGATAGCCCAACTCCTTTAATCAGGTCGAATTTAAGATTGTAGGTCACTCCTGCTTCAATTTGGATCGGTCGATCCAAGGAAAGGCTAAGCCCGTTGTCACCAGAACTAGTGATCTCACCCACGTAGCTGACACTGGCTAGAGATACTTCTCGATCGGATGGGTCAAGCAATTCAACTTTAAGGTCTACAAGAGATGAAGTGTTATCAATGTTGCGTACATGTGGCAGGAGGATTGAGGTAACTTCTCCGGAGGAATTGCTAAAGATTCTTCCGACAAGAGACTTTCCATTGAGAAGGGTGAAGGAATTAGGAAGGGGAATACGGGCAGTATTCTGTCCGTCGTCATTAACCATACCTACCCAAACCTGATCACGAAGCTCAAGCAACTGCCCTGCTACTAGTTCAATTCGAAGTAAATATTGCCGACCAGCGTTCACCTCAACTTGTGGCTCTGCGTTGAATGCGATGTCCATATTACCGATATTCAATTTTCCTTCAAAACGAGTGCTTCCCAGCAGGTTCCTGCCTTCTAAGTCATCATAGAGTGCTAAATCGATAATAAGGTCCTCACCAAGCCCTGGGGATTCTTCAGAAATGCTCAATTGAAGTGTACTGAGCCTTCCCCAGGTATCTGGCTTGAATGTGAGATCGAGTGCGGTTCCTGCGTTAGACGCCAAAACTGCATTCGCAGATAACGATCCCGGCTCATAGTGTTTCTCGCCGTTATCATCCAGTACGAGATTGATACTTCCAGGTACGTTGCGGTAAATCCAGCGGGAGGCATCAACTTGTGTGTGAGGCTCCTTATAGATGTTCACGAATGAGAACGCCCAGAACGCAGTGCTGATGAGCACGATGGCCATGCTAGTGCCTATGGCCAATCTGGCGAAATTTCGCCGATTCTCATGTGCGGTGCTGGAGACTTTATCCCAAGCTTTCCACAGCCCCCAAGAACCTAAGACCACAAGAGTTGGAAAAATCGGATATTGGTAGCGCAAGGTTTGCGTGAAGCCGCTAGATTGCCAAATAAAATAGGCTCCTGTCCAGACAACAAGAATTGCATGTTGAAACTCATGACTTCGAACCATGCGCCAAATTGCCCAGGAAAAACCGATCCAGGAAATCAATCCCAAGGGAGTGCCAAGCCCCCAAACAACAAGATTTTTCAAGCTGAACAGGATAGGTATTCGCATCGCCCACTGAAGTGCTGGGGGAAAGTCTGCCGCTCCCGTTTGCTGTCGTCGAACTTCTATGAGATTTGAGAAGAACTGCGCGTTGGGCTTGATGTCAAAAAATGATGGTCCCTCGAAGGCATAGGGTTGGAAAATTCTGAAAATAAGTAATGAGATCACCGCAGCCAGGGCAAGATAAAGTACTCCCCTGACCAGTTCCTTTACACGAGATTGATCCTCCTCTTTCCAAATCCTCAATGCAACCACAATGACAGATACTAATGCTAAGGGGAAGGCATTCACCTTTGATGCCGTAGCAAGCCCCAATGAGGCCCCAAAAAGGGCATAGTTCCACCATTTGCCAACTTTATAAGCACGAATTGCGAAGAAAATGCCTAAAAGGATGAAGGTGTTTGCGAATGGATCTACGACAAAGAAATGCGAGTGTTGAATTGCTAATACACTTAATGCCGCAAATGCGGCAGCCAACAATCCAACCCGCTTACGATAGAGATTCGATCCAATCAAGTAGACCAGGAATACAGAGGCCAGATCAAAGCTTGCGGAGGCCATCCGACCGACAATGTGGATCTGGTTGTAATCAGTTTGCGAGACCCATTCTGCGATGAAACGAACAAGAAATATCGGAAATGTTCCGTAGACGAAAAAACCAAATCCTGCATTATTTGGGTTCAAGGGTGAAAGTTCGGTGTCGAAGTAATCGCCGATCCCGGCTGGCAACCCAATGCCGGTTTCCACCATTGTTAGAAAGCGTTCATCGGGGTGTGGGTGAGATCCGTCATCCCAATCAATGCCGACGAACCTTAGATATGCCCCAATCCCTAGGATGAGAATTAGGAGCCCTATCGAAAGCAACTCCTTAGCCCAAGCAGAATTTGATTTCTTTATTGCAACCTCTGAAGGGCCACCCAATTCCTCGTCCATCAACATTATTCTTCACTTTCGGTACTAGGGTATCCCTGCTCGCCGACAGGTGGTACGAAATAAATCATAAAGTCATGACCTTCTACTTCACTCTCGATTTTGGATAGTATTCCACTCGGGAATGTGGCTCTCAAAGATTCGAGCCCAAGTTCGTCGTCAGGTTTAAGAATAAACAATTGAGCAAGAGTCTCAACCGGCAATTCTACCAATGCCTCCGGCATAATACTGTAATCAATTCTAGGGTTCGCACCGGCAATCATGGCGACCAGGCGTCCATCAAGCCAATGTGGTGTCGAAATTATATGTGCCGTTTCATAATTGCCAACCGAAGCAGCAAACCCTTTAATGTACTCCCCTACCTCGCGGGTGTTCCAAGTTTTTAACCGATGCTGGGTCCTGTATTCATTGAAAGTTAGATTGTAATTTTCTAGGAGAATAATTGAAGCAAGAAGAGCCATTACACTAATAGCAATATTGCGTGCGCGTCTGCCCTCCCAAGCCCCTCGAGCCCATCTGTAGAATGATGTAAAGGCAACTGCTGCAATTGTAAACACCGGAACTAATGCGCCAGAGGCACGTACTGGGGATGGATTCTCTGCAGGAAATGCCAAGGAAAGTATGGAAGGCAGCATGAGAATTGGGACAAGAAGTAGGATGAACAAGTCCATCCATTCACGCTGGCGCAAATATCGAACAAAAACAATCACTATTCCAAGGAGAAAGAAAGCCCCGGTCACCCAGTCCAGCGCAGGGCGGTCGGGCATGGATACATCCCATTGATCACCGTTATCCCAATTGAGCATTAAAAGCGCATCCCCAAGATTATCCACCAAGATCATAATTGGCGATCCGGGATAAGGTCCTTCCGCAGTACCTACCCTTGTCCGCTCCCACGCAAAATACACATCCGGCATTTCACTTATTACACTGAACAGAGGGAGAAAAATCACAAATCCGATTACGGCCGACATCATCACCCAAGTTGCTACTCGTATTCGAACATCTCCTGCTCTTGTATGCAAAAAGTAGAGTGCTGCGCCAACAATAATCGCAAAGGGGATTATTCTGGCTGGGCCATATCCGTGCAGCCCAAGACCAACGGCAATTCCCATCAATAAGAAATCATTTCGGCTTTGCCTACGAAGAGCTTTAACCAAAAAGTAAAGGGCTGGAGCAGCAAATAAGGGGAGTAGTGGAAATCCTAGTCCAAGACGGCTGATGATGTTGGGCCAATGTGCCACCCCAGCGAGGAACATGGCACCTAAGCCCACAAATCGTCCACCATATTCCTGTGCAAATAAATATACAAAGGGCAGCGTTGACAGACCTGCAAATATCATAGAGATTTTGAGTGTCGTGAAAGAAATGCCTGTTCCCAACATCTGCGCCGTTCCAGCAGCCAGGTACATTTCTAGCCCTTCTCGCCCATTAAATCGGGGGAAGAAAATCGAGTAATTTCCTTCCAAAATGTCTAGAACATCAAGCAATTTCTCAGCCTGTACACTCCACATGTCATACGGGATTTCATCCAACCGGCTTATGCGGAAAATTATGATAGTTAGAACACATCCAGCCACCAAAAATTCCCAGAGACCAACATGGATTTTCCAGCCTTCCAGTTCTGTCAGGATTTTCTTGAAACGCTGTAATGGTGAGTCGCCCTGCCAAAACGCTAATAGGAAAAATAATAAGGCGCAAGACCAAGTAAACAGATTGAGTAAATTGAAACTATTACCTCGAGTGAGAAAAAAAGTGAATAAGGAAAAAACTGCGCCAAAAAGCAGGTAGTAGAGACGTACTCCGGATTCATCCCTCGAAACATGTTGTCGATCGGATTTGTCGAAGCGAAAATCACCCGCCCATGTTGCCCAGCCGATTAAGATCAAAGCCCATGCGTAAAAGATGATTGGAAAAATTGTGTTAGCTGGCTTGAATTCCAATGCAAATTGTGCGAGCAGGGCAAAGAATATGGCAGTTGGCACCCTAAATTTGTTTGTACTTAGATTCAGATATAAAACCGCTGCAATTCGAGTTATGAATGATTCTTGGTCTTCATCAATATCCGGCAAGTATGGGGGCTCTTGGATTGGCTCAAAGGGCTCCCTATCGGTCGGAAGCTGACTTTCTTCGGGAATCGGAATGGGCTTTCTGCGCAAGAGTGATACAAACCAATCCCAAACGGAGGGTTCAGCGGTTGGTTCATTAGTAGGCGATTTATCCAAGTTTTCCATCACGCTTCCAATAGAGAAAATCCGGGGAGTATATCCCCAGTGTTCTGCACAGCAGTTAATTGTACCCACTTGCCCACGATGTGCTTGGGGGTCCATTCATGTTTCATTGCCCTGACCGCGTACATAAACGGCGGAGGCTCAAGCTACACGAAGTCTATCCCTATACGAAGTTTAGCCCGCCGCCGTTTCCGATTCAGTAAACCCCCGGGGGTCTAGCCAAGAAATCTGTGTCAGCCAAATAGATGCCTAGACCCCCGGGGGTTAAGATGGCCGCCCGGGCATGGGGGCCCGGGTTGCTGGCTGACGGCTGTTTGCTGATGGCTGATGGCTGATGGCTATTTTTCCATGCCGCCGCTCCCGACTCAGTCAACCCCCGGGGGGTGACGATGGCCAGAGTACTTGAATTGCGTTTGGGGTAAAAGTCATCAAGTAAATTTGTGGTTTGTTCGCCAATTATGCTTTGCGCGCTTTCACTAAAACGTTCACAAAGGTATTACGATTATCCACGAGGGGTCGGTCATTCAATTTATCGATCGACCGAAAGATTGAAACTCCAATATTCACTGGATTAAACACACTGCCGGGATTCTTATCAGCCGAGAAGCGATCAGCTGCTGTTCGCATTCCCCTTGGAAGGAAGTTCCGTTCAAGCAACGGTTTCCCCAAACCATAAACGATGAAGTGTGAAAACGGAAAGCTATAATGAGTGGATTCTTCAATCACTTCAACTTCGAAACCAGCCTGGTCCAAAACGGAGTCAAGGTCGTCTGGTGTATAAAGTCTTTCATGGTTGGTCCAGATACCAACCAGTGGTCCTGAGCGAAGCGGATTAAGACCCAGGCCCGTTCGAATCCGGTTGATTGGATCCCAGAGAAAGGGATAGTTCATATGGGGCACTGAAATAGCTAAAATACCACCTGGTTTAAGAATTCGGTGAATTTGCTTTAAACCATAAACATCGTTAGATAAATGCTCCAGAACCTCGCTGAGTAACACTTTGTCGAAGCTGCGGGATGAGAAGGGCAGGTCTTCCACCATCCCACTAACAAAATTCACATTTGGATTTTCGATCTGAGCCTGACGCAGCCGGAAGGTGTCATAATCGTAACCAACTCGCCATAATTCTCTGATACGCCCCATTGCCATAAGATAGAAACCCATCCCGCAACCCAGATCAATGATCCGATCACCATCACCAATCTCCAAATAGTCGAGCAAAATCTTTGCTCTTCTCCGGTACGCCATATCAGCTTCGTTGCCTAATAGACCATCCAGAACTTCAAGATCCACCTTTGAGAGAGAACTCCACATGTTTGAGGGATCGCGATACCGCAGCCGCTGAAGGTTCATCCAGCCTCTCCATTACTCTTTGGCTCAATATGCTCACTGGAGGAGTCCGGATCTGACCGAAATAAAATCGATTGCTGGGCTGATATGGATGAAAGGATGCGTTCATATTTTTCAAATGTGCGCGTTGTATTAAATACTTTTCTTACACTCTCATTCGAGGGTCGATAGGTCTCTTTATTATTCAAGGTGTCTATGATCGTTTCAGCAAGGCGTTCAGGGTTGCTAGGAGGGGAAAGTTGACCAAAACCGGTTTCCCGAACGACAACTCTCGCTCCAGGAATATCACTAGCCACAACTGGCGTACCACACAACATGGCTTCAATCTGAGTGAGCGCCATCATATCTGTGCGACTCGGTAACGCGAAAACATCACACATGGCATAGAAATCTGCCATCTTTTGTTGATCTCGAATCAACCCCAAAAATGTAATGTCTTCTTTAATAGATTCAATCAGTGGCAGACAATGTGTAAATGTATCCTCATACACAACTTCACGTTCACCTGCAAAAACCAGGTGTGTGTTGGGGATGCTCGCTTGAATCAGTGGGAAAGCTCTAAGGAGATGGTCAAATCCCTTCTCCTCGACCCATCTTCCAGCGAAACCAATTATGCTCTTGTCCGCTAAGCCAAGCTCATCCTTCCATCTATTTGAATCATTCAGATTTGGAATAGGAATTTCGACTGGTGGATATACATATTCCAACTTGCTTTTGAGCTTTTGCAGCATTTTTGAATGATCAGCATAATCTTGACTATAAGAAGTTACCTTATCTGCCATTCGACCAGTGTTGGTTAAGATACTATCGCCAATTCTTTGAAGGATCTGGTTGAAAACCCCTCCTGGCAGCACCAAATCTCCATGATGCGTCATTAAGAAAGGTCGCCTTTGTATTTTACACATCAGCGCAACCATGAGTGCTTCTGGTAAGGGAGAATGAATATGGACAACATTACATTCGCCGAATAATTGCCAGGCTGCCCATGGAAATGCTGGTGTGATCATCCCCCGGCTGAATTGTGAGATGGGTTGCAACCTGACGACACGGACCCCGTTTATCATTTCATCTCGCGCTAATTCAGGCTGATATTTGATCGTCAGAACAGTAACATCGTGACCCCTCGCTGCTAGCCCCTCTGCAACCCGAACAGCGTGGGCAGTCAACCCCGTCCAATGTGGCCGATAATACGTAAGTACGGTTAAGATCCGCATATTTTTGAAGTACTCTACCTCCACGACTTCAAAATGGATCAATAGCTTGCAGGATTCTGAGTAATTTCAAGACGAGCGATTATAGTCGTCGACTAGGAACTTTTCAACAATCTGCTCTGAGGGAACGTTGAACTGATTGTTGATTGGCATCTGGTTCACTGTAAGTGATATCAGCTTTTACTCCTTATGCAGGTTTATTTGCTTTTCTATTCTGGAGCAGCGACTGAACCTTCCTTACCAGACCCCCTAAAGAACGCCCTTGTCGTGACAGCCCCCATCCACCGAGAATGGCAGTTGACAGTAATTGCATTCCGTGCCATAGAATTGCGATACTCAATGCCGTTTCTCTTTCATACCCGAATACCAGTAATCCGGCTACAGCCGCGATCTCAAACACACCAATGGCTCCAGGTGAAGGTGGGAGTGCCGACCCAAAAGCAATTACACCAGGCACGAAAAGTAAAGCAGCTAAGCTCGTAGGTGCGCCTACTATCGCGAGTAAAAGCCACATTTGAACCCAAACACACAGCCATGCAAGTAAGCTCCAGAATCCTGCTCTCAGTATTCTTGATGGCTGGACCAAACTCTCTAATCCGTTTATGAAATCCTCGGTAATAACAGTAAGCCGACCCACTCCAATACGAGAGAACCGTTCCACAAATCTTAGCACTGTCTCTTTTTTTCTCAGCAGCAGGAAACTACTCGCCAGGATTCCTGCCAGGCTAACTCCAACAACCCATGAAAGATTATGAGCCCAATCCGGAATAATGATCATTGGCAGAGAAATCATCAGCGCCGAAAAACTTATGATGATATCCAGTAGGCGCTCGATCGCTATTGTTCCTAATACATTTGCCATACCGAATTCCTGATCTCGGCTGATCAAGTGAGCTCTACCAAATTCTCCGATTCGGAAGGGCATTACGGTATTTAGTAGATACCCAATGTTTACAACATCGAAAACTTTCCTGAACCTTAATCGATGACCTAACAGGATCCTCCAAGCGTTTGTTCTTGCCACTAAACCAGTGATCAGCATTATTTCAATTGGGATGAGGTATGCATAATTAGCCCCTGAGAGTAAATCGAGCATCCGTTCAGGCTCTACCCCCCAGAATACGATGATCAGAGCGATGATGCTGATCCCAACACCGATCAATCGCCTTCGAATTCTAGCCACCCATCCTCCCCATTACTCTAAAAGATTTTCGCCCACAATAATAAATCATGGACAGTTTCTGATCAGTAAATCCTAGTGTTCCGTCCAACGTGATCGTTTAGACAGGGTAGATAAAGGACGGAACAACATAAGCATTTGTCAAGGATGTAGCAACCTGGTTAATGAATGGAATCTTTATCCTTGAGAAAGCACTAGATCAATCATTTCCAAGTTTAAGAACAGCCAAGAATGCATCCTGAGGGATATCCACGCTTCCAACCCTCTTCATCCGACTCTTTCCTTTCTTCTGTTTTTCAAGCAATTTCCTCTTTCGAGTGATATCCCCTCCATAACACTTGGCAATAACATCTTTTCGCTGCGCCCTCACGTTTGCTCTTGAAATAATTTTGCCCCCAGCGCTAGCTTGGATCGGAATAGTGAAAAGTTGTTGAGGAATGAGCTTTTTAAGTTTTGAAACCAACGCTTGACCCTTGTGATAAGCATGGTCTTTGTGGATGATCAAAGCCAAAGCATCAACCGCCTCGTGGTTCACAAGAACTTCCAACTTGACTAATTTCTCCGGGCGGTATCCTATAAATTGGTAATCCAATGAGGCATATCCTCGTGTGCGTGACTTGAGCTGATCGTAGAAATCCACAATTAATTCTGCCAAGGGAATTTCGAAATTGAGTATAACGCGGCCCGCTGTTGGATACGCTTGATCGATGAAAATCCCCCGTCGTTTGATGACCAGATCCATAATCGTTCCGTAATATGTGTCGGGGGAGATGACCTGGATCTTCATCCAAGGCTCACGGATTTCAAAGATGTCTCCGCTACCCGGTAGATCTGCGGGGGATTCGATTCGAATTATGTTCCCATCGTTCAGTTCGATTTCATATTCAACTGATGGAGCAGTTGCGATCAGGCTTATTTCGTGTTCTCTCTCGAGCCTTTCCTGAATAATGTCCATATGGAACATTCCAAGGAATCCACACCGAAAACCGTAGTTCAATGCCTGAGAGGTCTCAGGTTCAAAACTTAATGCCGCATCATTAAGTTGAAGCTTTTCCAGAGCATCTTTCAACGCGGAATATTCCTCGCCCTCGATAGGATAAAAACCTGCAAACACCATAGGTTTAGGGGTAGCGTACCCTGGCAAGGCAACAGTCGCAGGATCCTTCAGCGTGGTGAATGTGTCTCCCACCCTGCACTCGCGCACAGATTTCAAGCCTGTGGCGATGTAACCCACTTCGCCAGCATAGAGCTCTTTCGTGGGTATAAGACTGGGTGAGAAAAAACCAATTTCCATTGGTTTCGAGGTAGCCTCCGAAGCCATTAATTTTAGGTTATCAGTTGAGACAATTGAACCTTCAAATACACGCACGTAAGCGACCACACCCTTGTAAGAGTCATAGTGAGAATCGAAGATCAACGCGCGTGTTGGTGCTTCCAGTGTTCCATTGGGGGACGGCACTTGTGATACCACAGCTTCGATCACACTCTCGATGTTCGTCCCAACTTTGGCGGAGATTTCCAAAATCTCCTCACTTGAAACACCAAGCAGAGATTGGATTTCCGCGGAAACATCCTGCACGCGTGAAGAGGGGAGATCGATTTTATTTATTATTGGAATGATGACCAAGTCCGCTTCTAATGCGAGGTATAAGTTCGCGAGCGTTTGAGCTTCAACACCCTGGCTAGCATCAACGATCAATAAAGCGCCTTCACACGCGGCCAAGGTTCTGCTTACCTCATAGCCAAAATCAACATGTCCAGGAGTGTCAATCAGGTTCAATTGGTATTCCTGCCCATCCTGAGCAACATATCTCATGCGGACAGCAGAGGATTTTATTGTTACCCCTTTCTCACGTTCCAAATCCATGGAATCCAGGACCTGTTCCTTCATCTCCCTGTCGGAAATTGTGCCAGTGAGTTGAAGGAATCTGTCCGCTAAGGTGGATTTTCCATGGTCTATGTGAGCAATTATGCAAAAATTACGAATTCTTTCTTGATCAACCATGATTGTTATAAATACCAATGTGCCTTTCTGATGATGCGGATAACTGATCATTCCGATTCTTCGGATTAACTAGACCAAAAAAATACGGGAGGAAATCCTCCCGCCTTGAGAAGTATACCTAAGTCGGACGTCAAATGACATAGTATTATTCCAACCCAACAATTTCATTGATTACAGATTCCAAATCCAACGATTGCATTACTTGAGCAAGCCCAACAAAGAACTCGATATTTCCTTTGGGTCCCTTTAGAGGGGATCGGATCAACCCGAACGGATACAGGCTTAATTCGTAAGCCGCATTTAAAACATTAATAATGACTTGCCGGTGTATTTCCGCATCTTTCACTACTCCGCCGCGCCCCACCAAGCCTTTTCCCGCCTCGAATTGAGGTTTGATCAAAGCAATTATTCGTCCGCCTTGTCCAAGCCACCGAACTGTGGCTCCAAGGATGAGCCTTAGTGAAATGAATGAAACATCGATCGTCGCCAAATCAATATCATCATCGAGCGATTCAAGATAACGTGCATTCGTACGCTCCATGACGACAACCCTTGAATCATTCCTCAGTTTCCAATGCAGCTGTCCACGACCGGCATCAATGGCATAAACTCGATCCGCTCCCCTCTGCAGGAGGCAATCCGTAAACCCCCCGGTTGACGAACCAACATCCGCACAAATTCGTCGCGTGACAGAAACATCCAATTGATCCAGCGCAGACGACAATTTCTCCCCCCCCCGAGATACAAAGGAAGGACCTGGATCAATGGAGATTTTCGAGTTATTAAGCACCTTCTGAGATGGCTTGAAAACAACTTGTTCATCCACGCGTACTTTGCCAGACATGATCAATTTTTGCGCAAACGAGCGACTCTCGATCAAGCCCTGCTGGACTAATAACTGATCAATCCGAATTTTCTCAGCCACGCGCCCATTTTACCTCGAAGGCAGACTCCTGGTTACTCTGCGGAGGATTTCATATGAGCACAATTCCTGAGCCAAACTAAGTTTGGGCTGTTAAATCCAGAGGTTGGATCAGACCACTTACTACTTAAGGATTATTCGAGACCCACGGATTGAATAACGTGATGTTACATCTTTGCATTAGTATCTCCTTGCCCGATTAAACTGAAACTGCTATCATCCCGTCCATGTTTAAGTCAATTTTTAGTACGATGAGACCAAAGCAATGGACAAAGAATGCCTTTGTTTTCGCGGCCTTGGTCTTCGATGGACAACTGCTTGAAGTTGGCCCCTTTACTCAGACCTTGGTGGGTTTCATTCTTCTCTGTCTCGCTTCCGGCACGGTTTACATCATCAACGACATAGCCGATATCGAGCAAGATAAACAGCACCCAAAGAAAAGACAACGACCCCTGGCTTCCGGTCGTTTATCAGTCCGTGTCGCTTGGATTGCCACAACGGTACTTGGCGTGGCGACATTGGCAGCGAGTTTCTTGTTGAATTGGTGGTTTGGTGCTCTACTTCTAACCTATACCCTCATAAACCTTCTCTACTCATATCGGCTTAAGCATGTGCCCATTATCGATGTGTTTATAATCGCTTCCGGTTTTGTTTTACGAGTTGGTGCTGGAGTGACGTTGATCACCGTAGAGAGATTCTCACCTTGGCTCTATGTTTGTACGACTCTGTTGGCGCTTTTCCTTGGTTTTGGTAAACGGCGTGCAGAGTTATCGCTCTTGGCGCATAAAGCGAACACACATCGGAAGGTGCTTGATGGGTACACGATCTCTTTCTTAGATCAGCTCATAACCATCGTTTCGGCAATGACCATCATGGCGTATTCCCTTTACACATTTTCAGCCGAAAATCTTCCAGGCAACCATTTAATGATGCTCACAATTCCTTTTGTCGTTTACGGCATATTCCGCTATCTTTATCTCATCCATGTCGAAAATGCGGGTGGCGCCCCAGATGAAGTATTGCTCACAGACATGCCTTTCCTGACCAGTATCATCGGCTGGGGGCTGCTCGTAATGTTGATTCTTTATATTGGCTAATGATTTCAGTAAACGTCCCCGGAAAGATCATCTTATTTGGCGAACATGCCGTTGTTTATGGTCGTCCAGCCATCGCAATTCCCGTTCACAATATTCAGGCTAAAGTTACAATCTCTCCCATCAAAAGCGCCGACGAAGGCTCGATATATCTTGATGCTCCAAACGTAAATATATCGGCATGGCTGCATGACCTTACTGAAGGTCAACCCTTACGGGAGGCCATTCAACTCACATTAAATGCCCTCAATATTCACGAATTCCCGGCATTCCAAATTAAGATTTCTTCGACCATCCCTGTAGCTTCTGGTATGGGATCAAGTGCTGCAGTATCCGTCGCGCTTATTCGAGCTGTAAGCATTCATCTTGGCAATCCTCTTTCAATCGAACAACAATCTGCCTATGCATTTGAAGTGGAGAAACTTCATCACGGCACTCCCTCGGGTATAGATAACAATGTTGTCGCCCACGAGAAACCTATTTTCTACACTCGTGGCGAGCAACCCCAGATCTTCATACCGGGGGAAAGAATGGTTTTTGTCATTGCCGATACGGGCATAGCATCTCAAACTGCTCAAGCTGTGGAGGGGGTTCGAGAGCGATGGGTTTCAGACGAAGATTACTACGAGGCAATCTTTGATCAGATTTCCGAACTTACCGTGCTAGCAAAAAGAGCTATTAACACGGGCGATAACTCAACCTTGGGCTCCCTGATGAATCAAAATCAAGTGCTATTAAAGGCATTAGGAGTTAGCAGTCCGGAAATTGAAAAACTCGTTCAATGCGCCCAGTCCGCTGGAGCAGATGGTTCTAAACTTTCCGGAGCGGGTCAGGGTGGGAATATTATTGCTTTGGTCCCGCCTTCGAATGAAACGGAGGTTTCAAACGAATTGAAAAAAGCAGGAGCGACAAGGATCATTGTTGCTGAGGTGTCTGCATGATTTTCTTGAAACTTGGAGGCTCACTCATCACGGATAAGTTGCGATCAGAAACGCCTCAGATGGAAATAATTGAGCGAATCGCATCTGAAATTGCTGCTGCAAGAGAAACAGATCCTGAATTGAAACTATTGCTGGGTCATGGCTCCGGGTCATATGGGCATCCAGTTGCTAAAAAGTATGGAACTCAAAATGGTGCTGAAACACTCCAGGATTGGGTTGGGTTTTCGGAAGTATGGTACATGGCTCACAAACTGGACCGCATCATCATTGACAGTTTGAGATCCGTGGGTTTACCTGCAATTTCATTCGCTCCTTCCGCTTCTAGCGTTAGTTCAAAGGGGCAAATTGTCAAGTTGATGGTCGAACCGATAAAGCGTGCGTTAGACGTTGGACTTCTGCCCGTCGTTCAAGGCGACGTCGCATTTGATCAAGAACAAGGATCGACAATATTATCAACCGAAATGGTCTTCCGTTTTCTTGCTCCATTGTTGATGCCGACAAGTGTTCTCTTAGCTGGAATAGAACCGGGAGTCTTCAAAGAATACCCAAGTCGTGGGGAAATTATCGGCGAAATTATGGACGGAGATGTAGATAGGTTGAAGTTAGGGCCGTCCACTGCACCTGATGTCACAGGTGGAATGGGGAGTAAGGTTCGAGAGGCCATGTCGATATCAAGAGCCGTTCCAGGGATGGACGTGCGTATATTTTCCGGAAAGGGACCAAACTCAGTTTATGACGCACTGTTAGGGGAGCCGGTGGGAACATTGGTCAGAGCTTTAGAGGTATCCCCATAGCTACCCTTGCCCTTGGTTCTTGACATTCACCTTCTTATCCTGCTCTCCACTCCAAAGTCAAAATCAAGTTACGAATATCCTTACGGACACATCGATGAGTGCACTGAAAATACTGCCCTAAAAACGAGTGGAGGGATATATGTAGGGGGGGACTGTCCCAAAAGATAGGCACTCGCCGTATGGAGATATAAAAACTGATCTCTCACGTTTTCGCTTTCCAGCTCCAGGTGTAAGGGCGACTGGCCAGTCGCCCCTACGACTAATTTCCTATTAGGGAGCGGTAACAAGTGCCACTTTTCAGACAGCTCCCCACATATACCAGTCCTCTTCTTGCGATTGACCTTTTTTCAAGGGAGTCATCGATAATTTAGCAAAGTTAATATCAAATCCCGGAAGGTCGTAACTTGTGAAATATCCCACGTTTCCTTACACTA
>JAGLGG010000108.1 GCA_023144145.1 Anaerolineales bacterium
AAATGTAGGGGCACAATTTATTGCGCCCATAATGTGGTGTGGAAATTTCGATGTACGGGCGAAGCATTTGCAAACAATTTTCGATATGGGATGAATTTCAGCAAATGCTTCGCCCCTACATTGGACTGTTTGAATCCCAGGATTATTTGATACCCAAGAATATTTAATGGGTGCCCATCACCAAGTTTAGGCCTTATATAGACAACTCAGATTGTTTATGGCAAAATTCACTCTATATCTTAAGGATTCCAATGACAAAGAGCTCCATAAAAGACATCGAAACAGGCTTAAACAGATTCGTTAGAAACCGTCGGGTGATCATTGCAGTAAGCGTGGCAGCAGTTTTTGTTGTCGTCATTTTAATTGCAGCAAACGCACGCATTGGTGGCGGAATTATTGATCCTGAGCCAAGAACCTACCCATACGCATCAGGCACTTCCATGGGTGTCACGGATGCGCCGGTAACGATTATTGAATTCTCAGACTTCCAATGCTCCTTCTGCAGTCAATTTCATTTAGAATCTCTCCCGCAAATCATCGAAAATTACATTGAGACAGGCAAGGTATATTTCGTTTATCGGAATTACACTATCTTGGGACCGAATTCTTTTCGCGCGGCGAAAAGTGCTCTATGCGCTGCTGAACAGGGTAGTTTTTGGCTTTACCATGACTACTTGTTTTTAAACCAGAATGAGGGTGACCCCACCGCCTTCTCAAATGCCAGATTGGAAGACTTAGCAGATAGAGCCGGTTTGGATGTTGAAGATTTCCGTGTCTGCCTGATTGACGACCGTACTCACACTCAGATTGACGATGATTTCCTACTTGCTCAAAACGCTGGCGCAAATTCAACCCCATCCTTCCTCATCAACGGGATCCTGATCCGAGGCGCTCAAAATTATGAAATTTTTAAAACAGAGATCGAAGCTGCTTTGGCGAGTACCAATTAATTTGATAAAACTTAATCCAAGTCATAAGCTACCAAAATGTTACAGTTGTCCTGAACAATAATTATTCCTGAATAATTTCGGGGTGGACAAGTAGGCTTCAATATGGCAAAATGGCTCGATTTTTAGGATGGATAGAATATGGCAAAGAAATCTCAAATTAAAGAGCGACGAAGAAAACAGCGTCAAAGACAACAATTAATCACTGGCCTGGTCGTCATTGGAGCGGCACTGATTGTGACCGCAATTCTGATTTGGGACAGTGTTCGTCCGATAGGGGACATAATTATTCCAGACCCGATCGACCACCCCCTGGCAGCCGGTACAGGTATGGGGGATCCAAATGCTCCTGTTGTCATCGAAGAATACTCCGATTACTTGTGCACTTTCTGTCAGCTTTTCGTTGAACAAACAGAACCGCTCATCATACAGGAGTATGTAGCAACAGGTAAGGTTTATTTTATCTATCGTAATTACATTCGAGTTGCAGACTCAGAAGGGCCTGCTGGCGCCAGCTTATGTGCAGCAGAACAGGATATGTTCTGGGAATACCACGACATTCTCTTCGCAAACCAAAGCGGGCATGGCTCTCAAGCGTATACTCCACGCCGATTGGAAGCTTACGCCGATTCAATTGGACTCAATCTAACTCAATTCAATGAATGTGTTGACAATAAAGAATACCAAGAAGAATTGCAAAAATATCACGTCCAAGGCGTTGAGCGGGGGCTGGAATCCACCCCGGTTTTTTTCATAAACGGGAAGATGATCGAAGGTGCTCGAAGTTTTGATGTCTTCCAGCAAGAGATTGAAGCTGCGTTGGCTTTCATAGGGGAATCTTAGAAAGATTTTCCTCAAATGCTTCGCCCGTGCATTGGTATTGGAAATCGGCCGCGTAGGGCCTCAGCACGCGTCCCCCACAGCCCTGGCATGGGAGCCCGGCCTGCTGGATTGGCTTGCCCCCCAGCTTCCCAGTATTTAGTCCACCGTATGAACCCTCACAAAACCCCCGGGGGTCTAAGCAGCTATTTGGCTGACAAAGATTTTTTGGCTAGACCCCCGGGGGTTACGATGGCTTGCTGGATTGGCATTACGTCGCGTTTGCTATTTAGGCATCTGGAGTGCATCGGCTCAGCCGCTGGACTCCTTAAGTTTTTGAGAGTAGTTTTAGGAAACTCGTAGGGGGCGCAATAAATTGCGCTCAAATGAAGGACAAAATCCACACCAAAATCGGTGCAAATAGCAGCGCGGGGAGCAGATTCCCCGTTCGAATGCGCTTTATTTCTAGGAGGCTGCTAATCGCCAAACCAAGCAGCACGACTCCCCCAACCGCCGTCATCTCCGCGATCATCGTTTCAGTGAGCAGGGATTGGGCTTGGATAGCTAATAAACTTATACCACCTTGATAAACCAGCACGATCACGGTAGAAAACAAAACGCCGATACCGAGTGTTGATGCCAAAGCGAGACTCGCAAATCCATCCATGACCGATTTTGTCGCCAGCAAACTGAAGTCACCAGTGAGACCATCCTGAATAGATCCGAGAATGGCTAATGGTCCAATTTCAAACAACAAACTTGCGGTTAAGAAACCACGAACAAATTTTTCTTGCTTTGATGATGACTTATCTGAATTAAATCGCGCCTCTAGCCAAAGACCCAACCGCTTCAATCCCCCTTCGATATCCAACCATTCACCTATGATCCCGCCGATTAATATAGCACCGAGCGGTATCAGAGGGTTCTCAGATTGCAAAAACAGGCGCACTCCTAATACCAGCGTAAAAAGACCCAATCCTGAAACAACCGTAGTGCGAACCCGATCTGGGATCTTCCCCCCAAGAAAAATGCCGAGGATTCCACCGATGAAAATGGCGATAACATTGAGAATGGTGCCGGTCATTTTGAGGTGTCTTTCGCCAAGGTATGGTCACCAAGACCAGATCTTTTGTTTTCCCATAATACCAGAGCGAAGCAAAGTGAAGAGAGACGATTAAGGTACTTAAGTAGATAGGGGTTGCTCAGGGAACCTTCGATATGCAGTTTAGCGACTGCGCGTTCTGCCCGTCGCGTCACTGTTCTTGATAGATCAAATGCCGCCCCGGCCAGGCTATCACCAGGGATAATGAATTCTTCTGGGAACTCAACCTCGGCGGTGAGGTCGTCAATATTCTTCTCAATCCAGGCCACACGTGACGCATCAATGGCACGGAATTTTTCTGCGTTCTCAGGTGTAGCGGCTAACTCTGCCATGACGTGATATAGGTCACGCTGAACCCCAGTCACCAATGGAATTATCATCTCGGAATTGGATAGCGCCTTCGCCAATCCAAGGCTGGAGGAGATTTCATCCACAGATCCATAAGCCTCAGGCTGGGGGTGAAATTTCGGCACTCTCCCCTCACCCAACAATTTTGTATAGCCATCGTCGCCCTTACGGGAGTAAAAAGAATCCATGGGTTTGATTATATCTAGTTTGGCTCACTATGCACACTGACTTATAATCGGGTGAGAGAAAAATAGGTTGAGGCATGAAAAGCTTCCCACAAATTGGGAATTTTCTGGTCGGTTTATTCCTCGTAATTATCATCGCAGCCGTCATTAATCTGGTCACCGCTCAGCCACGTGGAATACCGATTGAACTCAGTCCGCCGCCTACTCCGGCTCCGGTGCGGGTCCATGTCAATGGAGCTGTAATCCATCCAGGCGTCTACAGCCTCCCACACAGATCGATTGTCCAAGATGCTATCGAAGCCGCTGGAGGCCTAACGTCGGTTGCCTCGATTGAGAATATTAACCTGGCATCCCCTTTACAGGATGGACAATTGATCTATATATTTAGCAACGAAGAGTCTACGACAGAATCGAGCCATATTCCTCCATCGAGTAACACCACTATCCGCCAAATTAACATCAACACCGCGGATGCCTCAGACTTAGAACGCCTTCCCGGAATCGGTCCAAGCCTGGCCGGCAAGATCGTTGAATTCAGACAATTGAATGGCCCTTTTGAAACAGTAGAGCAATTATTGGAAATTTCAGGCATAGGACCCTCCAAGTTGGAGGAAATCAAGGATTACATCGTTGTCCGATAATTAATCCGCCAGGAATTGAGTTTTTCCTCTTGATGCTCGCTCAATTGGCTTTTACCCACTATTAATGTTGCAGTACCTCCTTCCCGCTTGCCCGCGATTTGTCAAATTGCTATCATTGCATGTGAAATGCTCGCGAGATTTCACCTTTGGTTTTCATAGGAGTGTCTTCTAAGCAGGAGGCCGCCTTGCAAAAATGGGAATACTTGTTCGTAAAATGTGGAGATGTTTTCGTTGAGGATTGGCGTCCAAAATATATCAACGGAAAAGAGCTTGATGATTGGCAGAAAGGTCCTTCCGTCATTGATTATTGTAGGGAAGCAGGGATCCGTGGATGGGAGATCGTAAATTTCAGCCCCAGCCAGGCCGGGCTCTCGCTGCTATTTAAAAGACCATTGGAAGATAAAATTTGATGCCGGAACTACCTGAAGTTGAGACGATTGCCCAAAATTTAAAGATGGGGATAGACACACCAACACTCATCGGACAGGAAATAACGAAGGTATCTACAAGGTGGCCTAGACATATCGAGCGTCCATCCATATCGACATTTCGAAAGAAAATACGCAACCGTATTATTGAAGATGTCGGTAGGCGAGGGAAGTATTTGGTACTTGATCTCGATGAAGGAACATTGCTCATCCACTTAAGAATGAGCGGTGATATCCGCATGATAAATGAAGAGGATGTAAGAGGACGGTTTGAACACACCATTCTCCACTTTGCATCTGGCTGGCAGCTAAGGTTCTCTGACGCCAGGAAATTTGGCAGGATGATTCTGGTGCGAGACCCAGAGGAGATATTTGCAAAGCTGGGTCCTGAGCCGCTCGATCCTGAATTCACCGTGGAGGCTTTCGCCAACATCCTTTCCAATAAAAAACGAATGATTAAACCTTTGATCATGGATCAATCTTTTATTGCCGGCATGGGAAACATTTATACCGATGAAGCTTTGCATATCGCCGGAATCCATCCGAGCCGTCGAAGCGATGGATTGACCTCAGGTCAGGTTGAAGCATTGTGGTCAGGGATAAGAATGGCCCTATTAGCGGGAATTCAAAACAATGGCGCCAGTATCGATTGGATTTATCGGGGTGGCGAATATCAAAATCATTTCCGTGTTTATCAGCAACCTGGAGAACCCTGCCCAGTTTGTGAAACACCTATCGAGCGGATAGTCCTCGGACAAAGAGGTACACATTACTGTCCATCGTGTCAAAGGGAGAAATAGATATGAATCCTGAGAATGCATCTATGTTGGGGTACGTCCTTTTATTGGTTGGAATTGCTTTAGCCTTCATTGGATATGCGGTCTATTTAAACATCCGTGGCGAAAAACCATCCGATACTGTGGAGGGTGAAGCATCCGAGGGAAAAGACGTCGAAGAAGAATTATCTGATATTGACTCTGGGGAGAGCCATGCTAATCTTCCAAACGCTGATGGAGAACCTATTATCGATCTAAAAATTGACGAAGTTGTAGATCGCAGTTCAGATTTCCTTCAATCCGAATTTGATGATCAACCCATCGACGCTGAAAAAAGCACCTCATCATTCGACTTGATTCCAGATGACCCGGAACTGATCCCCGCCGCCACTCTTTTCCGTGAGGCAGTAACTGGACGTATTGTTGTTAAAGTTGGGGATCGGCAATATGAGTCAGTTGATTCACTGAAAAACTCGAAAGACTGGCCTCGGGTTCAAAGTCTTTCAACCGATTTGAGCGATTGGATTCTTGACAAGCAAAAACCGTCAACTATTCAGAGTCAGGCTGGTAAAGTAAAAACGACTCCCTCCGTGGACGGGCAAAGCTCTGATTCTGACAGTATGATTGCCCAAATAAATCAGATCATCGAAAAGAAGGTTGAATCGATGGATGAGGAAAGAAGAGAAATTGAACTTGTTGAAGGATTGCTAGGGGCTTTGGAAGTCCGTGTCGGAACAGAAAAGTTCCCCATTGATGAAGTCCCGTATGAAAATGTGCGCGACCTTATTCAGGAATCTGTTTCACAATGGGAGAATTCACAATAACGGATTGATCCCCTTCAACCTCCGCCAGTGAATATCGCCCGTCCTTTTCGATGAGACGGGCGATTGGCTTTGTAGCATCATGTTGAAAAAAGACGTATGCATTTTGTTGAGCGGCCCATCTCTGCCAACGTTGCTTCGTTTTTATCGTTTGGAGTGGGTCGATGTCGTAGGCTGCCACCCAAGAAGTCCTGTGGAAATGGAAAGAATGTCCGGCAAGGTCACCCAGGAAAATCCCTGCCCAGCCATCTGTACTTAGGATAACTGATTGGTGCCCGCGCGTATGTCCTGGAGTGGCAACACATCGAACATTTTGAGTAATTTCTTGATCGCCGTGAAGCATTCTGACACGACCATCAGCTATAAGTGTTTCGAAATTACTCTTGAAATATGTCGCCTTGGTACGAATATTGGGTTGACTTGCATCTGCCCATTCCATCCGTTGAAAAATGTAGGTTGCGTTAGGGAATGTGGGTATTAGCTCACCGTTTTCGATGCGCGTATTCCAACCACAATGATCGCTGTGAAGGTGTGTATTGATGACGATATCAACATCTGGAGCTGAAATTCCAACCCTCTCTAAATTTTCAATCAGATCCCCCGTCGATCGATCCAGCTTCCAATACTCTTGCCCTTTCCTATCAAGTTTATTTCCCAGTCCTGTATCAACCAGAATTATCTTGCCCTGAGAACGAATCACGAGTGAAAAAAGCGCCGAGGGAATTCGATTTTGACTATCTGGTACGACATATTTTTCATACAAATGCCTTGGAACCAGACCGAATGGTCCGCCTGCATCAACCCAGGTTAACCCATCCGAGACAAGATAATAATCCAGGTTGTTAATTTTCATGGGTATGACTCTCAAATTCCATCATGGTGTAGTTTACGCCTAATTTACATTTCTATTCCAAGGCTAGATTAAATCATGTCAAGCAAATTTAGATCCGTCGTGTCTGTAATTTCAAGGGGAGTAACCAATCTCGAAAGTCCCTCAAGGCATCGATGGAGATCAACTTTGGGCAAATCAGAAATTCTTTATGGCATCTCTGGCCGATAACCCACATCCGTCACACTCACTGACTTATACTTTAGATGATCGAAAAAAGTCCGACTGATTGTGGAATCCCCCTGCGCTTGCGTGGATGGCTCAGCTCACTTTCGTTTCCGGCGACGTTTTCTTCTCTTTTTCTTAGATGCTGTTTCCTTTGGTTGGGCACTTTGCTGAATCCGTTTTGGGGCAGCAGGGGATCCAGCCGCCGGTGTTGTCACCTGAATTCGGAAAAGGCGAGAAACCACACCAGCTCTCACATCCGATAATAACTGCCGGAACATGTCAAATGCCCTGCTTTTATATTGAACAAGTGGGTCTCGCTGACCATAGGCCTCGAGACCGATGGAGGTTCGCAATGCCTCGATCTGGGTAAGATATTCTACCCAGAGACGATCCCCAACAGATAAAAAGAGCGAACGGGAGGCTCGTGTAAATAACACCTGCCCAAGTGCACTGGCCAATTGATCATGTTGTGTAGGGCTCAACGCGTTGAAACCCTCTTCAGGCGAGAGTTGGGAGAAGAACTCATCACCCAGGAGCGCCATGATACCCGCCTGAGTGTTAGCATCAAAATCATCCATGTTTCTGACTACGGGTTTCGCCAGTTCTGCTTTACCCAGGTTAAAATGAATGATCGCTTGTGCACCCATTAGGTGTTCAATGATCAACCCTTCAAGTTCTTCCGGCTTTCGTTCGCTTATAAGATCGGCTACAGAATAAGCATAAGAAAACCGAGCAATGGAAACCGCTTTTCGTTGATGCGTCTTCCGATCGAAATAGGTCCTCTGACCAAATGCCATTTCAATAAGCAATCGGAGTTTAAGATTATCGTCGATGGCCCCATTGCTTGTGAATGTTTTGATCTGCGCCGAGATATCCTTCTCAAATCGTTGCGAGCGTTCTGTCCAAGCCAACTCAAAAGCTGCGAGCAAATCAGCTTCGGCCTTGTCCCAATCGATGGGGACGGGCAGTGAAGCTTCTACCGCCAACTTCTCACCAATTCGTCGTTCGATAGCTTGGATCAATCCCGCCCAAACTCTCAAACCGAGACTGGCTTCAATGAATTCGGGGACCATTTTTATCAAGCGATCGATATCGCCGAAGTTTTCATCCTCAGCATTTTTATCGACTTGAATTCGAAGACCTGCAGTCTGTTCAATCGTTTGAATAAGGGCTTGTTGGGTGAGAGAGCTGCCCATCTCCTCCGCCTCTAGCTCAGCACCTTCTATGGCCATTTCGGCCATTTCAACACGCTGCTTAACTTGATCTTCCAAACTGGATAATGCTCGTTCCAATTGCTCATCAACCGCAAGTGAGAAGTGCTCATATTGATCAGACATGGCTTGTCGAGCAATCTGAAGGAGGCCATCCCTTAGCTTGTTTGAATCCTGAATATCCACTAAGGAATCGAGCAACAACTTGAGCATAAACGATGGATAGGAAGTGTCACCTGTCAAATTTAATGTTGGCTGAACTTCTTCTAACCACGCTAGAAGCTTCCAAAATCCATCCTGATCCTGATAGGCTAAATCTAGGCGCCTATGAACCTCAAACCGGATCATTTCTGCAATATCTTCGCTTAGCTCGTCTTTGATGAAGATGCGGTTGCGCTGATCATAAAAAACTTCACGTTGCTGGTTCAGCACATCATCATACTCAAGCAAGTGTTTGCGTGTGTCAAAGTTGGCGCCCTCAACCCGAGTTTGCGATTGTTCTATCGTGCGATTCACTATGTTATGAGCAATGGGTACCGCGTCGTCGATATTGAGTCTTTGCATCAAATTGGATACCTGCGCTCCACCAAACAATCTCATCAATTCATCTTCGAGTGACAGGAAGAATTGGGACGACCCTGGATCTCCCTGACGAGCTGCCCGACCCCTAAGCTGGTTATCGATGCGCCGGGCCTCGTGTCGCTCAGAACCGAGTACATGAAGCCCACCAACCTCTTTCACGCGCTTTCCATCTTGGATGAAGGATTCATATAGCGCGACTTCAGCCTCATAAATCCCGATTTGTTCTTTATCGAGCGAATGGAGCGCGGCTAATCGCTCCTCCATGCTTAAGTTCTCGGGTCCTTGCACGCCCGATCGCCTCAAAATGCGGTTTACGGCTCCTATCACCTCTTCAGCAATCTCACCGCCTAGTTTTATGTCTACGCCGCGACCCGCCATGTTGGTGGCGATGGTCACTGCACCGAGGGCGCCTGCATCAGCAATAATGCGTGATTCCTCGTCATGCTTCTTCGCGTTTAATACGTTATGAGGGATCCCGCTCTCGAGAACTTGAGCCAATCTGGGAATCTGTTCTTGCTCTA
>JAGLGG010000109.1 GCA_023144145.1 Anaerolineales bacterium
GGGTTTGTGGGGAGCGGCCGGGGACCGATCCGTCGTTTGCTTTTCAAGCATCCCCATCATACAACTTTGGTGGAAAATCACAACGCATCCCCGGTCGCCTCCAGTCAGGGGTTATGCTACTCAATGGTTCAAGGCAAAATTGTTCCGGTTTCCCCTTTTGCGCTTCAATATTGATATTCTTTGAATTATATATAGTTATAGTGTATTATAACTATTATCAGGTTTCGCACTGTCTGTACACCTTCTATATGCCCGGTAATTAAATTACCCGTACTGGTGTCGAGTTATGTAAATCCACTCACGTTATCATCAAAGCAGCTTACAACATGGCCAACCCCGCTGACTTGGGGAGGAGATGCAAGATGAATCCAAGGATGAAAGTATGGACTCTATGTGTTTTGGTGGTGATGGTGTTGTCTCTTGGTGCATGCAAATCTGGAGAAATCGATCAGGACATCATTTTTACCTTTGACGGTGAAGAATGTAGGTATGATGGTCCAAGTGAGGTATTTGAGGGAAATAGAATAATCACATTAAAAAACAATACTGAATTGGACATAGTCATAGATGTTCAAAGGATTGATGATGGAAAGACATGGCAAGACTTACTTGAATATGTCGATGAAGTTGGACAAGGTCAACGCTCTCCCTTTACATCTTCGCCAATTAAAAGTCTTATTCCAGGCAATCCTGAAGCATGGGAATATTCGCTAGAGGAAGGCCTATACGGTATCTTTTGTTTTGACGTTGACCTTCCTGGTGGGATTTGGCCGGGTACTTCACTCGAGGTGAAAGGACAATAATCTGATTAATCCCAATAACTACATGTCGTTGATAATTTAGTCGTTATCCCAGGGTCGACCCTTGATCGAATCTTCTCTGGTTTAAGTGAGCGTTAAAGAAGAGCAAGGTAATTACAGGCTCACGGTTATTACAAAGGATTCAATTCGAAAGCGTAGATAATAGGTTTTTAATTTCAACACTCGCGACAGGAAGAAATCTATTCAAAGGTCCTATCAAATACAAACGTCACGCAATTCATTAAACCCGTCCGACATTCGGTCATCTTCCAAGTAGACTTCATATACAATAGTGTGGCTATGCAAAACATCTTAAAGTACATCCGCATCGATCCATATTCAAGCACGCCAATCTCCGTGCAGCTCAGCCAGCAGCTCTCCTGGTTAATAGCCGGTGGGGAGATTAAGAGCAGTGAAAAGCTGCCTCCGGCGTCTAAAATGGCCAAGCATCTTGGCATCCATCTCCATACCGTACGATCTGCCTATCAAAACTTGAAGGAAAATGATCTGGTCGAGATCGAAAGAGGGAGAGGGACGACGGTATTGCCATACTCCAGGCATCAACTCGCCAGGCAAAGACCGGATATCCCCTCGTTCATTATCGGGGTTTTCATCGCTGATTTTCATCCTTTCTATCTTCCGCTGCTCCGCGGCATCGAACAAGGTGCAATCGATTCTCCTTTGCAAATCATTGTCAGTGGCACACGTGATGGCCCAGCAGATCGTTATGTCGATCGATTGTTAACCAGGGGTATAGACGGTTTCGTACTTGTATCTATTGGGTTGTCGCCTGAATTTGAGGAGGAGATCGAACGAAATTTGGACAAACCCGGCAACCTTCCACCGATGGTATTTGTCGACACCCCTCATATACAAGGGCATACACTCTTGCTTGATTCGGAAAGCTCTGGATTTCAAGCTACTCAACATCTGATTGAACATGGACATAGCCAGATTGGCATCATAACCTGCCCTCTGGAGTGGCCGAACGTTCATCAGGTCTATCAAGGATCTCACCGGGCGATCAACGAAGAAGGTCTGGATCTTAATCCAGACCTCGTTTCGATCGCCCCGGTTTTTGAGATTGAAGCAGGGTACCAGGCTGCAATGCGTTTGCTCC
>JAGLGG010000011.1 GCA_023144145.1 Anaerolineales bacterium
AGCCTGCCCCTCTTAGGTTGGGGGTAGTTCTATTCTGATATATACTCAACATCTCGCGCTGCGTTAAATTCTAGGAGGGAAAACAATGGGTAAATTTGAAATATACAAGGATAAGAAAGGCGAATTCCGCTGGAAACTTCTAGCAGATAACAACCAAGTCATAGCGGTTGGAGAAGGATATTCTTCAAAAGCTGGATGTAAGAAAGGAATTAAGTCTGTGAAGAAAAATGCTCCGAAAGCAAAGATAGCCGACAAAACCTGAGTTTTTCAGCGTTTCGCGCTATAAAGGCGCAAATGTCCCCGTCGCGTACCCCCCTGAAAAAAGCTTCAGTTCTCGGTGGGAGCAGGATCTTGGTCAACGCGAGGCTGATGGCTTTTTGATTCAATAAATTTCAACTGGGAATTGAAAAGACCTCCAAAAACTGGATTTTGGAGGCTCTAGAAAGGCTTAATTGCCCATTGTGGGGGGTTTTTTGGAGCGGGCGACGGGATTCGAACCCGTGAATGTCAGCTTGGAAGGCTGATGCCTTACCACTTGGCGACGCCCGCTTGTTCGCTCATTCTACCGCTCGCACAAAGTCGGGTCAAGGTGATCGAAAACAAATCGGGCATATGCCCGTGAAATCCCAGATCAATCGGCGAAATTCATTAATTGTTGATTTAAAACAGGGGAACTTGAAGCTCATCTACTTGCGGCGTTCCCTCTCCGACAACCAATCTTTCTGATCCATTCTCAGCCACTAAGTTCAATATTCCAAAAACGTCGAAATCGCCTTCTAATTCAGCAAGACTTCCTGTGACAATTCGGCGTCCAGATTTGATGAGCTCAACAATTTGCGAGCGTTCGAGCAATTTCACATCCCCCCAAATGGGTCCTCGACGCTCATAGACTTGGGCGATGTCGAGCAACCCATCTTCGGTCTGGTAGCGTGCGGCGATGACAATCAGATCGAAATCTTTACGGGCAGCCTTCGAAACTCGTTCACCTCTCACCGAAACTCCTTGTCAAATTGGGGTTTATAACTCTAAATAGGCATTAAAAAGTCGGGGTGGGCGGACTTGAACCGCCGGCCTCCGCGTCCCAAACGCGGCGCGCTTCCATCTGCGCTACACCCCGTCATTAGTTGCAACCTGTCTTTAGGCATATGTGTAAGAAATCTTTTCAGTATATCTATGCTGCAGTTAAAGACGCAACCAGGGTGAGTATAAATCCCTGTTCCATCTCGGTCAAGGAGTTAGTTTACATGGGCACAATAAGTTACTCGAAAGATCCTGCTGGTATAGGTATCCTGACAATTAACCGCCCCCACGTTAAGAACGCTTTGAATTGGGAAGCGATGGAATGCTTTTCCGAAACAATTGAACAAGCTCATGAAGATGGTGATCTTAAAGCACTCGTTGTGACGGGAGCTGAGGGTGCATTTAGTTCTGGAGGCGATCTTGCCGAGTTAGATAATTATCTAACCCGCCCTGACGGTATTCGCCTCTCCAATTTAATGGGGAACGCGCTCAAGCGTCTGGAGCAGCTTCCGATACCAACGGTTGCAGCAATGGAAGGACCTTCGTTAGGTGGTGGAGCTGAAATTGCACTCGCCTGTGACATGCGGGTCATGGCTGAAAAAGCTAAGGTCGGCTTAGTACACATTCGGCTTGCGATTATCCCAGCATGGGGTGGTGGGCAACGACTGCTACGCGCAGTCGGGTACGCTCGTGCACTTGAATGGATTTCCTCAGGTCGTGTTATCTCTGCGCTTGAAGCACATGCGACTGGACTCGCAAATCGAATTTCACCAGATGGTAAAGCGCTTGAAAATGCGATTGATTTAGCAAAATCGATCACAAAACATGCGCATGAATCAGTAAAAGCCATTAAACGGATACTGCAAGCGGGATTGACTGAGCCTGCGGAGGCCGCAGCATCATTTGAACGCTCTGAATTCCCGGACCAATGGGCATCCAAGGAGCATGAGCAAGCGTCGAAAAAATTTGTGTCGCTGAAAAAGAGTAAACAAGGCCATTCCGCAAAGGCCGCCAGGTAAATTCTTCGAAACCCTCAAGGACGGAGGCAGGTTGGTGAGCCATATTCACCAACCTGCCTATTTCATTCAACTTCGCTCTCATGGTGACAGTTCGCACACCCAGACAGTTGCCCATCCAGAATTGAAGTCTACGGTATACTGTCTCTGGTTATGCAAGAAGAAAGCTTTCCTCTCCTATATGACGCATACATTTCCAAGTATAAGGATGATCTCCCATTCTGGCGCATGCTCGCCCGGAAATATGGAGGTCCCGTCCTAGAATTAGGATGTGGTACAGGCAGGGTTTTGCTAGATTTAGCGCTAGATGGTCACGCC
>JAGLGG010000110.1 GCA_023144145.1 Anaerolineales bacterium
GCCCAAGAGGAACAACCCAAGCCTGCCAGTGAGATGTACGAAACCCCGATCGAGAACTTGGATCTTTCGGTTAGAGTTTTTAATTCATTGAAGAGGACCGGAATAACTACAGTTGGGGAAGTTCTAGATATGCTCGAGAAGGGTCCGGAGGCGATGCTCTCAATACGGAACTTTGGCGAGAAGAGTCTGGACGAACTCAAGGATAGATTACGGGAGAAGGGCTACCTAGATGAAAACGGTGGGGATGCAGCTCCCGAAGCGGAGTCAGAGGAAGAATGAGACACAAGATATCTGGAGCCAGGCTAAACCGATCTTCAAGCCATCGGAAGGCATTGCGCAAGAATTTGATCACCGAATTATTTCGGCATGAGCGAATACGTACTACAGGCGCAAAAGCTCGTGCGATCCGTGGTGAAGCTGAAAAGATGATTACCAAAGCAAAGAAGGGCAACGAAGCCGGTGAGGCGAAGGCCGTTCACGCTCGAAGATGGGCTGCAGCTCGTCTCAATGATTCAGAGATAGTCAAGAAGTTGTTTGACGATATCGCTCCCAGATATACGGATCGTCCAGGTGGTTACACAAGGCTCATGAAGCTTGGTATGCGATCTGGGGATGCTGCAGAAATGGTTTTGATAGAATTGGTTGAGGAATAAAAGCTCGAGTGAGGCGAGCGCCCAATGGTGCACGCCAATGCAAACTTACAAATCGATTATTGCTTACGACGGAACAGAATTTAAGGGTTTCCAGCGCCAAGCAGAAGGAGTGCGAACAGTTCAAGGTGAACTGGAGAATGCACTCAGAGTTTTAGGCTGGTCTGAAAGCAGTCTGAAGGCTGCTGGACGAACGGATGCTGGAGTTCATGCACGAGGCCAAGTTATTTCGTTCTGCCTTGCATGGCGCGCAGATCTTGAAAGCCTGAGTAAAGCTTTAAACGCCAACCTACCTTTTGAAATTGCGGTAGGACGAACTGAGATCGTGGCGGAAGAGTTTCACCCTCGCTTTTCGGCTCGTAGGAGGGAGTACCAATATTCACTGTATTGCGCCCCATTTCGCGCTCCACTAAGGGATAGATATTCGTGGAAAGTGTGGCCAGAGCCTGATGTTGAACGACTGCGCTCAGCTGCGGAATGTCTGATTGGTCGACGAGATTTTGCGGCTTTTGGTCATGCTCCGATTGAAGGTGGGCACACCATTAGAGAAGTCATAGAAGCGGAGTGGACATTATCTGAAAGAGATTTGAGTTTCACAATTGTAGCCGATGCATTTCTTTATCACATGGTTAGACGAGTTACTGCTGCCATGATTGGCATCGGAACAGGACGGGAAGAATTATCCGATTTCAAGAAGATGCTGGAGGACCCAACGAGACGTTGGGAGGGAGCGATTGCTCCACCCAATGGTCTTTCGTTAGAGGCAGTTTATTACACTTGATCAAAAAAAGATGAAAAAAGGGCTCTGATGATTATTTTGAGCGGAGCCAGGAGCAAGTTCAGTGCAGAAGACATTCTATCCAAAACAAGAGGATATAACCCGATCATGGCATGTGGTAGATGCTGCAGGTCAGAATTTAGGACGTTTGGCAACCCGGATTGCTGGGGTGCTGATGGGAAAGACAAAACCTGAATTTACACCTGGAGTGGATGTTGGCGATTTTGTGATCGTGGTAAATGCCGAGAAGATTACGGTTACCGGAAAACGATTAGACCAGAAAATTTACTACCGGCATTCAGGATATCCGGGAGGGCTTAAGAGCATAACTCTCAGGAATCAATTGGAAAAATTTCCTGATCGTGTTATCCGTTCTGCGGTTTGGGGTATGATACCCCGCAGCCGGCATGGTCGGAAGCTAATGAAGAAGCTGAAGATTTATGTTGGACCAGAACATCCTCACAAGGCTCAGAATCCTAGCGCGCTTAGTATCGAATAAAGTGATTGAAGGGAAGATGTATTATGTCAGTTCAATATTATGAAGGAATTGGTCGTCGCAAAACCAGCACAGCCAGGGTTAGAGTGATGTCTGGCTCCGGAAACTTCTTGGTGAACAACAAGTCATTGGCGGAATATTTCACCCGAATGGGTGATGTAGACATTATCCTTGAGCCACTACGGGTTACGGGTTTCGAAGGAAAGCTCGACGTGAGTGTTCATGTGAAGGGCGGGGGGGTTACTGGCCAAACAGGTGCGGTTCGTCATGGATTGGCCAGGGCACTCATTCTAATGGACCCAGAGCTCCGCGAGATGATGCGGCCTGGTGGTTTCCTTTCGAGAGATTCAAGGATGAAAGAGCGAAAGAAGCCAGGTTTGAAAAGAGCGCGAAAAGCACCTACATACACTAAGCGATAGACTCTGAATTGGAAAGATATCCAGGAGATGACCATCGGTCGAGGAATATACATTCCCTCGACCGATGTTTTTGATCCGACCTTTACTAGTACTCAGTCAAGATGATTCTGATGGATTAATGTCATTCTGAGGAGCGAAGGCGTCTTCATAAGACGAAGCGCTTCACTAGACAAAGCGACGAAGAATCTCGTTTTCCGCTGAGAAAGAGCCTCCCCCGTGAGTAGTGAGATCCTTCGCCTCCACTACGCTTCGGCTCAGAATGACAACCCATCGTATCCATCGTGACTGACCACGAGAGGTTTTTGTGACATTGTACAATTCATAAACGCATTACTGATCGATAAGTTGATTACTGTTTCGAAACCGGAGGAAAATGTGAAACCTCAAATTGTTGTGGTTGGGTTAGGGCCTGGGGACCCAGAAATGCTTACCAGGGAGGTGTGGAACATTCTGGCTTCGGCGGAGGAAATCCTGATAAGGACCGCAGAGCACCCAGTCATTTCAGGTTTACCTCAAGATCTGGAGGTTCACTCCTTTGATTCAATCTATGATGAAGCTGATGACTTCGAAGAAGTTTACGACAGGATCATCGAGCATGTAATCGCAGAAGCAAAATCGAAGGGCAGGGTGGTGTATGCTGTTCCGGGAGATCCATTCGTAGGCGAATACTCGGTCCAAGGCCTTGGCGAGCGAGCTGTGGAAGAGAAGATTGAGTTTATTACAAAACCAGGGATTAGCTTTATCGAACCCAGTTTAAAACTATTGGGGATCGATGCTCTTGATGGAATACAAATCAGCGACGCGTTGGATTTAGCAAGAGCGCACCACCCACACTTGTCACCAGACAGGCCCACATTGATTGCACAACTCTATTCACGATTGGTCGCTGCCGATGTGAAGCTTACGCTGCTCAACCAATATCCAGATGAACATACTGTGAAGCTGATACATGCAGCTGGAACAGCTGAGGCACTTGTGGAGCAGCTTTCGTTGTTTGAAATTGATCGATCTGATCGTCTCGGTAATCTTTCAGCTCTCTATGTTCCCTCCCTTGAGAAGGCCTCAGCATTTGAAAGTTTTCAGGAAACCGTTGCACATTTAAGAGCTACGGATGGATGTGCTTGGGATCGTGATCAGACGCATGAATCGCTCCGAATGCATCTCTTAGAGGAATGCTACGAAGCGCTGCAGGCTATTGATGCTGGTGACCCTGAGGCGTTGATGGAAGAACTTGGAGACCTCATGCTGCAAATCGTACTTCACGCGCAGATTGCCACCGAGGCGGGTGATTTTCGGATGGTTGATGTGATTGGGGGAATTAATGAAAAAATTATCAGACGCCATCCGCATGTTTTTGCAGGCCTTGAGCTTGATGACGTGTCAGAAGTTCTTCATAATTGGGAGGCTCTCAAGGCAGAAGAGAGAGAAGAAAAGGGCAATGACAAAGGTCTTTTAGAAGGTGTTCCTATTGGCTTACCTGCGCTGTCTCAAGCAAATGAACTGCAAGCAAGAGTTGCGAGGGTCGGGTTCGACTGGCATGAATTAAAAGGCGTTATCGCGAAAGTGGAAGAGGAACTCACTGAAGTTATGGAGGCAGCGAATGATGAAGATCGAGCTGCAGAACTCGGTGACTTGCTGTTCGCTATAGTTAATTTCGCACGGTGGGTTAATGTTGATCCTGAGTCGGCATTGCGCCAAACGAACAAACGCTTCAGAATGCGTTTTCATCAAGTCGATCGCTGGGCAAAATCAAAGAATCGCAAACTGGCTGACATGACACTTGAGGAGATGGATACGTTGTGGGAGCAAGCAAAAGAGCATCAAGTTTGAGGTCTATGTTTCTTGATAATTGCAAGGCCTTCCTCTTATTCCTCATCTTGTTTTTCGTTCTGACGGGATGTAGTGTATTTGACACACTCACTCCAACATTAGTTCAAGCCTCGCCGAGGTCGCCAACCGTTCCTTCGGAAACCTCAGCTCCAAGCTTAAGTATGACGTCAACTCCAACCATAAGCCCTACGGCACCTCCGACCACATTTCTAACACCGACAGCGGAATCTCGATTTACTCTCAGGTTGGATGAGCCGCATCCCGGGAATTCCTATTCTATACCTCTGACCACTCAATGGGTTTCAGAGACCAGTGCCATGTTTCATTTTGCGCTCCAGGAGAGATCCAGCGGATATTTATTTTATTGGCCAGTCTCCCAAGGGATACCAGAATACGAATACGTACCTATCAGTGAAGAGAGTTTGGTCAATGTGATAACGATCAGGAACCTGGTGAAGGGAAGCTCATACTATGCGGCTGTTGGACTATTAGATGAGGATGTTTATCGTGTCCCCAACTTCCTTGAGGGTTTATGGGATCCAGTCCAAATAACGACAGTTGACACTGAACGATGGCCTGTTCGGATCGCAGTGATCGGTGATACGGGCTTTGGTCAGCAGATCACTTTCGATCTTATTGAGCTGATTTCGAGCTATGAGCCAAGCTTAGTAATCCATACCGGAGACATCGTTTATCGGGTTGAAGAAAATGCCGACCCGGTGGAGGCCTTCATCGCCAAATATTACACGCCCTTTGCGCCGCTGCTTCAACGAATCCCTGTCTACCCCGTGCCTGGAAATCATGAGTATGATGATGCCGCTCTGTTCGAACGTTATCCGTATTATGCAAGTGCGTTTCCACCTCTTTCAGATGAGCTGCCCACAGTTGAAAACGGATTTCGTCAATACTACGCTTTGGAGCTTGGAAATCTTCAAATCCTATTTTTGGACACGCAGATTTTTTGGAGAAACGAGGGGGCGGAAGAGCAAACCTCGTGGCTTGAAGGGAGACTCAGTGACGAAGCGTTTGAGTATTCAATCGTTGTCTTTCATGTACCTCCATTTTCAAGCGGGTTACATGCTGATGATGGTGCAGTCGTCCTGCGAGAGTGGGTTCCGTTTTTTGAGCGATATCGTGTGCCCCTGGTGCTTTCAGGTCATGATCACAATTACCAAAGAATAAGTGTAAATGATGTTACCTACGTGGTTTCTGGAGGTGGTTCCAGCGTGCTTTATTCCATGACTGAACCTCATCCAGGAAATGAATTCTTTGCTGCAATAAGCCATTTTGTATTTTTAACAGTGTATCAAAATCATCTGGAGCTTGAAGCAATATCAGTCGATGGGGAGGTAATAGACGCTGCTGTGATTGAATTTGAGGATTGAGCAGAGTAGCACACAAATCCCGGTTCATTCAATCTCCAGCGATAGGCGCTTCCTTTCCTCTTCACATTATCGAAATTTTAATTTCGAGGCAAGGATCCAGAATACTTTGTCCCTTGATGCGAACGGAGGGGTAGGCTTCCAGCGAGATTATGCAACCGGCATTGTCCCGACAAATATGGCAGATGAGTGAGCG
>JAGLGG010000111.1 GCA_023144145.1 Anaerolineales bacterium
CACATCCCGAATGACCTCAAAAACTTCATCTACACCACCCTCTCCACTTACTCTCGCAAGTTTACCTTGGGAGGTGTAGTAATCAATTAGCGGAGCGGTCTGTTCCTGGAAAACGAGTAATCTCGCTCGAACTGTTTCTGGTTTATCATCGTCCCGTTGATAGAGGTGCTCACCATCGCATTTGCCGTAGGGACAGGTATGGAAAGGGTTGAATTCTTTATGGAATGGCGATTCACATTCCCGGCAAATGAGCCGTCCGGATAAACGTCGGATAATTTCTTCATCGGAGACCGACAAATATAGAACCCGAGTAATTTCGCGATCGAGCACACCCATCAAATCATCTAATGCTTCTGCCTGAGTTATTGTTCTAGGAAAACCATCGAAAAGAACCCCGCTTGCTGTATCCGGTTCCATCATTCGCTCTCGAACCATTCCTATAGTGATCTCATTTGGGACCAAATCCCCTTTATCCATGAAAGCTTTTGCCGACGCGCCCAACTCTGTTTCGTTTTTTATATTTGCTCGAAACAGCTCCCCTGTCGATATATGGACCACTGAGTACTCATTTTGAATTTTCTCTGCCTGAGTTCCCTTTCCAGATCCCGGACCGCCTAATAGGACGAGATTCATATGGCTACCTCGCGGTGAATTGGTGTTTATAAAGATACACCATCATACATCAATGACCAAGTCAATAAAGCCGGATTCTTAATAGATGTGGATTCGAAGCAGCATTAGAACGAGGTAGGAGCGTTACGCATTTTCAGTCTGTCGAAATATCGCATGCGCTCCCCCGCTCAGTCCTCCGGCAACCAAACCTCTGTGTCTGGAAGAAAGACTGACCATGCAAACCAGAAGTGTTCGGTGGAAACAATGGGAGTAAGACTGCTGCCAAGTAATGGCCCCCTCACAGCTTGTCCAAGGATGTTCCAAAGGGATCCGGTTTCGAGATCTTCGTATCCATTATCAGCCGGAGTGAATGTGAGCACTTGATCTTCGAGTTCTCTAGAAAAAACACCAGATGATCCAACACCAGTGGGCAAATTGCCAAACGTCGTTTGAGTTCCCTCCTTCCAAAACACTACAATCGGTGCTCCATTAATGGTGTCATTTGCCACTTGATTGATCTCAAGAGCGCTAAATGGATACGCTTTCGCTCTCCCATCGATCACAACCGCCGCAATTCGTTCCATTGCTGGAAGTCTATCGTCATCATCTAGCCCAGGAAACCTGGGGGATGAATTGACATCGTCATAGCCTGGATAGGGATTCTCAACATAGGATCTCTGATGGCCCGTATCCCGTGAAAGCACTTCAGCATCCGGATGTGCTGTTTTGAATTCGCTCCAAGTTTGGTATCTTGGGTACACAGAGGAACTGAGTCTATGGTTTTTGGGGCTAACAATTTGGCTTTAGAAAATCCTTTGGTAAAGGATTGCCTTCTTTAAAATCTGCTTCGAGCATCCAAAGAATCACAACCCCCAGACCTGAGGGGGGCAGACCTGGGGGCGGCCGCGACATTGACCCGAAGGCCAAGCAACGACATCCGTATTATAAGAAATTGCACATCAAGAGCAATAGCAACATTCTTCCAGGGGGCAAGACATATTACTTGAATTGGCCAATACTTGGGCTAACTAATGGGAGGAGAGCGAATTTTCTGTGAGCGATCAAGTACTGTGCAAGCGTACAGCAGCAGGAATTGGGGGCACTGTCTTTGTAATGTAAATTGTCGATGTTTTCCGGCAATTTACACCACGTCTTGAGACGTGATCGAATTGGGTATTTGCCCCATGCCCTCGATGGGGATATGATAGGCTCTTGAAGAGGAACTGAATGAGGGGGCTTTCCCATCTTCTTAACGGGAGGATAACGCGGGGACGATCGATGATCGTGTTCGCAAATGCCGGAATTTGGTAAGATCAGGATTGAGGTAGGTTAGATGGATGATGATCATCTGATTCTTGTCGTAGATGACGACGATATTGTTGCTCGGACAATTGAGAGAAGCCTTCGGGCAGTTGGGTTTCGGGTTGCAGTTGTTCACAGTGGCGTTGAAGCCCTTCAGGTAGCAAGGCGACAACCTCCAGATTTGATGGTTCTCGATGTTATCATGCCTGGTATGGATGGCTTTGAGGTGTGTCGCCAGGTCCGAGCGGACCCGATTCTTCAAGAACTGCCAGTTCTATTTCTCACTGCCAAGGGGAAGGAAGAAGATCGCATCGTCGGGCTGAGAGCGGGTGCAGATGATTACTTGAGTAAGCCCTTCAATCTTGACGAACTATATCTCAGGGTCCGAGCGATACTTCGTCGAACCAAGAAAAAGCTACGCGAGGAACCACCCCAATCTCTAACCGTCGGGGCATATACTTTAGAGACTCGATCATTTGAAATAAAGGGGCCAAAGGAGACATCAATACTTACCCCAGTCCAGTTCGACCTACTTTACCATCTTATGTCTCATCCAGGACAGGTCTTCTCACCAGAGCGACTGTTGCAGGAAGTATGGGATTACCCCCATGACACAGGAAGTCCTGACCTCGTTCGAGTTCACATCAAGAATCTGAGAGCAAAGACAGAGATTGATCCATCAAACCCTTTGTTTATTCGTACAATCAAGGGGCATGGCTATAGAGTTGCAGAGAATTAGGTTTAAGTGAGCGCCGGTGTGACCCTACAGGATAGTTTGAAATTGAAAAAAACCGCCAGCGTCATAGCGCGCAGCGTGATATCTAAAGCTCTACAAGATACCTTGAATCTAGAGCAGATCGTTCGAAATGCCTTGGAATCTGTTGAGGATCACTTCCAAAGTGCGATCATTGCTTGTGCTTTACAAACGAAGGGGGACGGATCGTTAAAGCCCGTATGGGTGAATTCTCAAGAGGAAATTGGCTCCCAATTTCTAAATCTAGAAGGTCCCCTTTGGGAATTTTGTAAGACTGTAGTTTCTGCGAAGGATGTCGAAATCCCTCCCGCTTACCAGTTCGAATTGATTGCTGATGATGTATCTGTTTATGGGGTCTTGGTATTAATTCGCGGCGACCAAGTGATGTCCGATTTTCTAAGACGTTTGGGTGAAGGACTTCAACAAGTTGCGGTACAAATCGAAGAAACCTCAGATGTGCACCGGATAACTAGAGAGTTGGAAATTCTCAATCGCACTGCCAAGTCGCTGACGACTTCATTAGATCTTAACACAATTCTAATCGCCACTATGCAGGGTGTTTGGGAACTCTTCCCCAATGAGGCCGCCATCCTCACTTTGCTAGATTTTGATCAAGATCATCTGCATATCAAGATTCCTCTGACAGGGGAGCCGGATAACGTTGTTCGCTATGCGGTTGGTGAGAACACCGGGGTTGTTGGTGATTGTATTGCCAATAAGGCAACTGCAGTCATACCGGATGTCATCCTGGATCAGCGTTATGAACAGGACATTGATAGCGAACATGGACATGAAACCCATTCTATGATGTGCGTGCCTTTGCTGACCCACGATCGCTCGCTTGGGGCACTATCCATCCTGAGCGAGTCAATCGATGCGTTCGTAAAAAAGGACCTCGATCTGCTCATTGCTTTTGTAGCATCTGTTGCTGTGGCGCTCTCAAACGCAAGATTTCTGCATGAGGTCACTACTGCAAATGCAGACCTGGAAGAAAGTCGTAGAGAAATTGAACATAGCCGGAATACTCTTCTGGCATTATTCGACAACTTAGATGATGAGCTCTACATCATCGATCAAAATTATGAGCTCATCGCGGTGAATCAAACCCGGGCGAATAGAGCAGAATCTCCACCTCAAGAATTGGTAAGTCAAATATGCTTTCGTGTTCTTGAAGGCCGGGAAACCCAATGCCCGGATTGCATGGCGGAAAAGACATTCGAGCTCGGTCGAAAAACAATGCGAATTGAGAACAGCATTGGTGTGGATCACCAATTCATCATTCGTGAGATTTACACATATCCAATTAATGATGCGGACAGAACAATTGTCCAAACAATTCTGCAGCTGCGTGATATTACAGAACAAAGAAGGTTGGAAGCCTCATTGATCCAGGCGGAGAAACTTGCTGCTTTGGGACAACTCTCTGCTGGAGTTGCGCACGAATTAAATAATCCAATTACGGCGGTCATCGCCAATACTCAATTGCTGCAGAGAGAATTAAAACCTCTTGCTGTAGACGTTGAATCGGTTGATCTAATCGAACAAGCCGGAAGACGCGCTCAGAAGGTGGTGCGCGCACTTTTAGATTTTTCCAGGCAAGAGACGCAAGAATTCCAAGCGGTTGAGATTAACCACAGCATCCTGCAAGCTGTAGCACTTGTAGAAAAGCAATGGGAGCGCGCCAGTGTAAAACTGATTCGCGAACTGACGCTTGATTTGCCCGCTATTCACGGAAATTCCGATCATCTCCAAAGTGTTTGGATTAATTTACTTGTGAATGCACAGGACGCATTAAATGAACAGCCAGGCGAGGTGACCCTTCGTTCTGAGAGGCAAGGTGAATTTATTGTTATTCAGGTGCAGGACACCGGCGCAGGGATCGCTAAGGAACATCTTAACAGGATTTTTGATCCTTTCTTTACCACAAAGCCACCCGGAAAAGGAACTGGCCTAGGATTGGCGACATGTTTTCGAATCATTGACCAGCACAGAGGTACGATTGAGGTTGAGAGCGTCCCTGAAAAAGGCACCACCTTCACAGTGAAAATACCGATTGCTTCCTCACCTGGAAATATTGAGTAGTCTCTTATAGAAAAAATACAATTTATTACCCTCCACTCCATGTGATTCATTCAGTCTGAGCGAGCCACTCCTTTCAGATCCATTTGGACACAATTCTTCTTTATGCCAGCTTCTCATTGCTTTTATGTTGTGTTTACGCCCCTGTTCGGTTTGTCATGTTAAGATCACGAAAGATGGCATTTCATACAAATTATTGGGATGTGTGACGTGGAAAAAATCTTGATTGCAGATGATGCGGAGTTTTCAAGAAGTAGGATATCACGAACTCTCAACCTGGCAGGCTATCGCGTGATAGAAGCGCAGAACGGATCCGAGGCGTTAAGTGCTTATCAGCATGAAAAGCCGGATTTGGTCTTTATGGATATTGGAATGCCAGTGATGGATGGTCTAAGTGCGTTGAGGCAAATAATGGCTATTGATCCCAACGCCAAGATCGTAGTGCTCTCAAGAATAGGACAGGAAAAATCTGTCATTGAAGCGCTTGAAGCTGGAGCGGAAACCTTTTTGGTGAAGCCCTTTGATTCTAATTATGTGCTAGCTGCAGTCGATCGAGTGATGGCCTGAGACACTTCTTACCTAATCTAACCTCGTAGTAAGGGTTGATATCTCATTCATCGTTTTTTCTGGAAGGTGGTGGAACGTATCTACCTGTGAAGGTGGAGCTATGGTGATCTCTTTCTCGTTCAGTGCGGCGTAGATGGCACTGTTAACTTTGTCAAACATTCGGCGAGTATCATAGTAGGATTCAAGCCACCAACGCACCCTGAAAATCAAGGCAGTTTCGCCGAATCGAAGAAATAGTGCCTCGACTTTGCGATGGGGGAGTACACCTTCTACCGTCCTCACAGCTTTGATAATTGTTTCTCTGGCAACCTCTACATCAGTCCCATACGCTAAACCCATCTCGATTTGAATTCGGTATTGGGTATCAGGGCGAGAATAGTTAACGAGCAGGCTCCTGCCTATGATTGAGTTGGGTATCACGACCGATCGATTATCACGGGTTCGTACCCTCGTGCTTCTTAGTCCGATGTCGATAACATCCCCCCAAGTATCAAGTTCCATTATTCCAATCCTATCGCCGATGAGAAATGGTCGGTCGAACATGATCAAGAACCCGCTGAAAAAATCTTCAAGCGTAGACTTAGCCGCAAGTGCAATTGCCAAAGAACCTACTCCAAGTGTCGCAAGCAGGGCGCTGACATCAGTGAAATGTTGGAGCAGGCTTACCATGGCGATGAGCGCGATTAAGATAATCACAATTCTGCGAATGAACGGAAGCATCTGCTCGGTAAGGTTGAGGTCATCCCTATCAGCGAGAGTCGTGCCGTACCAATCGAGAATGCCTGAGATAAGCCGGATGAGAAAGTATGTTCCGATAACGAAGTAAAGCACATAGAAAATGTCGTCGAGGCTTGCATCCCAATTCTCGGGAAGAAAATCTAATCGGCGTATCCCTATGTCGATGGCAAGAATTACGATAAATAGATGAAGAGGCCCTTTGATAGCTTTAAAAATTGTGTCATCAAGCTTTGTTTCAGTTCTACTGACGAGGCGTCGCACACCTTGGTTTAAGATTAGACTGATTAACCACCGACCAACTACGGCGGCAACCACCAGGATTAGAAGTGATATTCCGAGTTCATTCCATTGTTGGTTGGTCAGATCAGAAAGGTTCATGATGCCAGCTCCTTCACTTTTAGATGAGCGATTTGTTTTTTATAACCCATTCACATCTTCTTGTAAGGCAATTGTCCGCCAATCCAATCTTGACTGGATAGTAATATCTGGGCCAAGTTGGGAGTGTCTCATCCGGACTTTTTGATTATAGTGATTTTATTGGGGAATGGCAGAGGTTCTAGAGTAGAAATTGGCTTATGGGTCTTGATTTATGTCTATCTGACGACCATTTTCTGTGGGTGTCAGAGCTTGTCCAAAAAGTAATCGAATACAGTTCGGTTCATCCATAAACTAGGCGTATGGGCAACGCCAGCTGACGCACGTCGCCGGTTGCCCATACACATGAGGTTGTTGATGTCCATTGGTAAAATGTCAGATTATTGGCTCCTTGAGGATGAATAAACTCCTTTTGGGACAGCCCTCAACAAGGGTATCGACTAGAGATTACATCGTCCCTCAGTATTCCGCTTGACGCTCATAGTCCGCTATGCTATAGTTGAACTACCGACCGGTCGGTAGGGAAAAAATAATGAGCCGATCAGACATTATCCAGGCTGCTGCCCAGATCTTCCGTAAGAAGGGCTTCCACGCCACCTCAATGCAAGACATTGCAAACGCAGTCAAGCTCCAGAAAGCTAGCATTTACCACCATGTAGAGAGTAAGCAAGAAATCCTCTTCACCATCCTAGAGGATGCACTTAACCTTCTCATTGGTGATATGAGAGCTGTTGTCGACTCAGACCTTAAACCAAAAGAGAAATTGCGTTTGGCCATGCAGGTTTATGTGGGGCGCCTCACGGGTGATGCAGATCTGGCGACAGTCCTTCTTCTAGAATACCGCAACCTGGAGAAGAAGCTTCGCACGCGGCATTCAGTTCGTCGAGATAGGTATGAAGCACTCTGGAGAAAAATCATTGAAGAGGGAGTGGATCAAGGCGTATTCCGCTCGGTTGACATCTCCATTGCGACCTTCGCAATTATGGGTGTGCAAAATTGGATGATTACCTGGTACCGTGAAGGTGGCAGGCTTTCTGCGCTGGAACTTTCTGATAATTTCTCAGAGTTGTTTTTATCTGGTCTCTTGGTCGAGAAGTGAGATCCTTCGTGAGCGAAAATGGGATTGAACTATTCCGATCTTCAAATGGGGCGAAGGTGTTTCGCATTCCATTAGAGCTCTTCCCAAGTCTGACGGGATTTGCCCACTTGGTCATCGCAGGAGATATCATAGCATTGATTGACGTGGGCTCGGGAGTTGGCGATTCGAATCAGCAATTGGAAGAGGGACTTTTAGAGATCAAGAAAGAATTTGGTGATGCCTCGGGATGGTCGGATCTGACTCACATTATCATCTCACATGGCCATATCGATCATTTTGGTGGCCTCCCCTTTGTAAAGAGTAAAACTTCTGCACCGGTTGGAGTACATGAACTTGATCGAAGAGTGCTTACTGGATATGAGGAAAGGTTGGTGTATGTAGCACACCGTTTACAAGAATTTCTCATCGAAGCAGGTGTTTCATCGGCGAAACAAGAAGCGCTGATGAGCATGTACTTACTCAACAAGCATCTCTTTAAATCTGTACCGATCGATTTCGTTATATCAAATTCATCATCCAACATCGGCCCGTTATCGTTTATCCACGTCCCCGGACATTGTCCCGGCCAGATTGTAATTCGGGTGGATGATATTCTGCTCACCTCAGATCATGTTCTGAAAAGCACAAGCCCTCATCAGTCGCCAGAACAATTAACCATGAACACGGGGCTGGGGCATTATTTAGATTCTCTTGAGAAACTTGAGCCGATATCAACTGAAATCAATGTCGCTCTAGGAGGACATGAGCCAGCAATGAACGATCTTGGTCAAAGGATCCTTGAGATCGTTGAGCTTCATGAGCAGCGACTTGCGCAAGTCATGACTCTGCTCGACGAGCCTCGAACGGTTGCTCAAATTTCAAAGGCCCTTTTTCCGGGAGCCGATGGATATCACGATTTATTAGCAATTGAGGAAGCAGGTGCGCATGTAGAGTATCTTGCTCAACGAGGGTACCTGGCGATTGACAATCTGGAAGACCTTGAAATGGGAGATCCAGTGCCAATTCGCTACCGAAGGCGAAATAACATTCCACCATTGAAATTGTCTAGGAAATAATGGGGAGCAAGTACTTATCAGAAGAACCGACAGGTTGGTATATTCATTGTCTTTTCTCGGCCAATGGTGACATTGCCAACCCTCTTCCATAGGGAGGAACAAATGTATTCATTTGAACCAACTGAAGAGCAAAGAATGCTCATGGATGCTACGAAACGCTTCGCCGAAAAAGAACTACAACCCGCGGCCCACGATGCTGATGAAGAGCGTGAATTTCCAATTTCTCTGATTGAGAAAGGTTGGGAGCTTGGTGTTCTTCAGGCAAGCATCCCGGAAGAGTACGGGGGTTTCGGGGAACGGTCAGCCGTGACTGGCATCTTAGCAGGTGAGGAGTTGGGCTGGGGGGATTTGACAGCTGCAATGGCTATCATGGCTCCAGCGATGTATGTAATACCTATCTTGGTTGGCGGAACTGAGGAACAGAAAAAATCTCTTATCCCCCCAATTATTGAGGCGGAGTGGAAACCAAACGTTGCGGCCTACGTTGAGCCACGGTTTGACTTTTATCCGCTTGAAATGACCTCAACAGCAACAAAGGCGGGTGATGAATACGTCTTGCAAGGGGAGAAATCCATGGTCCCCTTTGCGCATATTGCAGAATCTTTCTTGGTTTTCGCATCCCTCGAGGGAAAGACTCAAGCCTTTGTAGTCCCTTCGCAAACAGAAGGTTTGGTCGTGGGAGAGCGCGAATCGTTGTTGGGAATTCAAGCCTTACCAACTTACAAGCTTTCGCTCAATGATGTTCGCATTCCGGCTGAATCGCGTATTGGCGGAGAAGATGGTTTTGATGTCCAACCCGTTATCGATGCATCGAATCTCGCCACAGCTGCATTGGCCGTTGGCCTAAGCAGAGCGGCCTACGAATACTCGCGTGACTATGCCAAAGAGCGTGAAGCTTTTGGGGGTCCGATCGCACAAAAACAAACCATCGCCTTTATGCTAGCTGAGATGGCGACAGAAATTGAATCCATCCGATTGATGGTTTGGGAAGCGGCATGGAAGCTGGATGCCGGAAAGGATGCATCAAAAACAGCATACTTAGCTTTGATGGGTGCCTCCGATATGGCAATGATGGTAACGGATCGCGCAGTCCAGATCCTCGGAGGCTTTGGATATATTCGCGAATATCCAACTGAGAGGTGGATGCGTAACGGACGCGGCATTCCCAATTTTGTTGGACTCACAATGGTTTAGGAATAACCAAAGGTCATAAAGAAGAAAAGGAGAAGCAGACATGATTAGCTTTGAAACACCTAAACCAATTAAGAATATGGTTATGATGGTCCAGACAGTCGCAGAAAATATGATGAGGCCGGTTTCAAGACACTTTGACGACCATGAGCATGAGATCCCTTGGGATTACATCAACTTCATGCATGATTCAATGAAGCAACTTGGATCGCCTACTGGATCTGAGCCCGAAAAGAAAGAGGGGGCAGATGAGCAAAAGAAAGACCGCCCGAGTATATATTTTCAGAGAACGGCTCACTTAGTAGAGATGCTCTCGTGGGGAGATACAGGTTTGTATCTTAACACCCCTGTGGGAATGCTCGGAACGGCTGCGGTGCGAGCGACAGGTACTCCCGAACAGAAAAAAAGATTCCTGCGGAATATCTTGGGGGAGAAACCCACGTTGGACGCTATGGCGATGACCGAGCCCCACGCTGGATCAGAAATGCCCTCGCAAACTCGCACGACGGCCGTTCGAGATGGGGACGAGTGGGTCCTGAATGGGGAGAAAATCTTCGTGACCGCAGGGCATAAAGCGCTGGTGGACACAGAAGGATTTGTCGTTATCTGGGCTACCATCGATCCGAGTGCTGGGAGAGCAGGGGTCCGTCCATTTGTCGTAGAAGCTGGAACCCCAGGGTGTAGCGTCACGAAACTTGAGCACAAACTTGGAATCCGTGCCAGTGATACGGCGACCATTGTCCTTCAGGACTGTAGGATCCCATTCGATAACATTCTAGGAAGCCCGGACGTGAAGAAAAAAACCACAAAAGGGTTCAAGGGGGCAATGGCGACCTTTGATGCGAGCCGACCTTTCGTAGCTGCCTCAGCGCTTGGAATTGCACGTGCTGCGTTAGAGTTCCTCACAGAAAAAGTCGGAGACGAAGGAATAGAAATCCGCTATGGCCTGCCGCGATCTAGGATGACAAACCTGGAGCGTGAAATTATCGACATGAAGGTAATGCTTCGATCTGCCTGGCTCATAACCTTGAAAGCTGTTTGGATGATGGACGAGAAAATTCCAAACAACCTTGAAGCGTCTATGGCCAAAGTTCGTGCTGGTGATGTGTGTGTAAAGATCACCCAGCGCGCGGTCGAATTACTAGGGCCCCTGGGATACTCTAAGGAGCATTTGCTAGAGAAATGGTTCAGAGATGCAAAGATAAACGACCTTTATGAAGGAACTGGCCAGATCAACCGTTTGATCATCGCAAGGAGGATCCTGGATTACACACGCCATGAACTCAGTTGAGATCAACAATTCATAGAAGAAAGGTTAGGAGAATATGACAAGAACGCGTATTGATAACGCTGTTGTAATCGGAGCTGGCACCATGGGAGCTGCATTAGCGGCTCACTTTGCAAATGCTGGCATTACAACAACATTGCTCGATATTGTTCCTCGCCAGCTTGATCCTAAAGAAGAAGCAAAAGGATTGAGTTTAACCGATACTGCTGTAAGAAATCGGATCGTTAATGAGGGTTGGCAGCGATGCGTGAAGGCCAGACCGGCTAACTTATTCTCTGCTGAAGTGGCTGATCGCGTTTCATTGGGGAACCTGGAAGACGACTTTGATGTTATCGCTGATGCAGATTGGGTCCTGGAGGCGATCGTTGAACGACTCGATATCAAACAGCAGCTTATGGAGCGTATCGATAAGATCAGGAAACTAGACTCGATTATTTCCACTAACACTTCGGGGATACCGATTCACCAAATTGCAGAAGGACGCTCAAAGAGTTTTCAGGAAAATTTTCTCGGCACTCACTTCTTCAATCCACCCAGATATCTCAAACTGCTCGAGCTAATCCCGCATGAAAAGAACAGTCCCGAGTTAATTGAATTCATGAGCGATTTCTGCAACAAAGCTTTGGGCAAAGGTGTCGTAATCTGCAAGGACACACCCAATTTCATCGCCAATCGAATCTTTTCGATCTCGACCTCTTTTAGTATGAATTACGCCCTAGATAATGCGTATGCTGTAGAGGAAGTTGATGTAATTACGGGACCATCGATCGGTCGTCCCAAAACGGGAACTTTCCGGTTGAATGATTTGGTGGGAATTGATCTCGGCGCGCAAGTGTCGACGAATTTGTATGAAGCCATTCCGCATGATGTGTATAGAGAGACCCTGAAGAATCCAAAGACAGTTGAATTGGTCAGCAAAATGGTCGAAAAGGGATGGCTGGGAAATAAGACTGGCCAAGGATACTACAAGAAGACCATGGTTGATGGAGTGCGCGAATTTTGGATCCTCAATCCTGAGACCTTTGAGTATGAAGCACCTCAGAAACCCCGTTTCGATTCCATCGGCGCCGCGAGAGAGATTACGGATATGGGCGAGCGATTGAAGATGTTGGCCTACGCTGAGGATCGAGTGGGCGAGTTCGTTTGGCACATTCTCTCAAGAACTTCAGTCTACGCCGCGAGTGTAATTCCCGAGATCAGCGACGATATCTTATCCGTCGATAACGCCTGCAGATGGGGCTTTGTCTGGGAATTGGGCCCATTCGAGATTTGGGATGCTATCGGGCTGAGAAAGTCAATAGAGCGACTTAAGAGTGAAGAGATCAGAATTCCAGCATGGGTAGATGAAATGCTCGAAAAAGGTTACGAGACTTTCTACCAGAGGGAAAATGGACGTGTAGTCGGCTACTATGATATCGAGCAAGGCGAATATGAGCCGATTCCCGTCGATCCAAATGTAATTTCAGTGACTGATCTACGCGCACAAGGTAAAGAATTATATTCTAACGATAGCGCGGGCTTGCTAGACATGGGCGATGGCATCTTGCTGCTGGAATTTCACAACGCCGCCACTGCAAACGCACTAGACGAAGATATTTTCGCGATGTCCAATACTGCACTCGAGCAGCTTGAAAAAGATGAGTGGAAGGCGATGGTCATCGGCAACCAGGGCAAGCATTTCAGTGCGGGTGCAAATATCTTTATGATGGCAATTTCGGCACAGCAGGGTGATTTTGATGTGGTCGAGACGGCATCACGGGGAATGCATAGCCTGATGCAGCGAATGTCATATTCACCAAAACCAATTGTGGCTGCACCCTTTGGGATGACACTGGCAGGAGGTTGTGAGGTTGCATTAGCAGCATCACGCATTGTCGCTTCTGCTGAAACGTACATCGGGCTTGTTGAAGCCGGAGTTGGCCTGGTTCCTGGTGGCGGAGGCATAAAGGAAACGATCCGCCGTGTGATTAACCCGGTGATGAAGACCAAGAATGCAGACGTGCTCCCCCATATGCAAAAGGCTTTTGAACAAATCGCGATGGGCAAAGTTGCCGAGAGTGCGATGCAGGGCCGTGAGATGGGGTACCTCTCCCCACAAGATAAAATTGTTATGAATCAGGACCATCTGCTTGCGGAAGCCAAACAAGAAGCGTTGAACATGGTTGCTGAAGGCTACCGCTCACCAGCACCGCGAAAGGTGTGGGCTGCAGGTAGAGATGTTTTTGCAGACTTGAAGTTGTTGGTCTGGAGCATGATCGATACCAACTGGGCTTCAGAACACGACGGTGTGGTTTCCAATTGGGTCGCTTACGTCCTGACAGGGGGCGATCTGAGCGAACCAGGTTGGGTTCCGGATCAGTATATCCTTGATCTAGAGCGCGAAGCCTTTATGGCGTTACTTCACGAAGAAAAAACGATTGAGCGCATGTGGCATATGCTTCAAAAGAAAAAGCCGCTGCGGAACTAGTAAAATTGTTAGGAAGGAGTCGAAAACGATGAGAGAAGCAGTTGTTGTTGCAGCAACTCGAACAGCAGTCGGCAGGTCGAAAAAGGGAACGACCAGGAATGTCCGAACAGACGATATGATGAAGACAGTTATCTTAGAGCTCCTACGACAGACCGAAGGGAAGCTCGATCCGGCGGAAATCGATGACGTCACAATTGGCTGCGCCATGCCTGAAGGATCCCAAGGAATGAACGTAGCCAGGGTGATTGCTCTAATGTCGGGTTTGCCAGTTGAAGTACCTGCGCAAACCATAAATCGCTTCTGTTCAAGTGGCCTACAATCTATCGCAATTGGTGCTGAGCGAATTATCGCAAATGGTGCTGATATCATCCTGGCGGGTGGAATTGAATCGATGAGCGCCGTGCCCATGACCGGACATCATCTCAGTCTCAACCTGGGCGTCGTCGAGACCTACCCAGAGATCTACATGGGTATGGGACAAACTGCTGAGCGGGTCGCGCAGGAATTTGGAGTTACTCGGGAGGTTCAGGACGAATTTGCATACCATAGCCACATGAAAGCAGCGAAAGCCTGGGATACGGGCGTCTTCGAAGATGAAATTGTGCCCTTTGAGTTCGAAGAGGTGTATGTTGGATCGGATGGGAAGCAGGTGCGTGAGAAGGTAATCTTCAAAAAAGATGAACATTTGCGACCGAACACGACAATTGAGGCACTGAGCAAGCTCCGACCAGTATTTATGAAAGGCGGAACCGTCACAGCGGGGAATTCCTCACCGCTGAGTGATGGGGCTGCGGGTGTGATACTAATGGAGGCTTCCAAAGCTGAAGAACTAGGTTTAACACCAATTGCCCGTTTCGTGGGGTTTAATGTCGGAGGTGTTCGACCGGAAGTTATGGGCATAGGACCTATAGCGGCAGTTCCTAGAGTTTTGGATCGAACTGGGGTGAAATTGGATGAAATCGATGTTATCGAGCTGAATGAGGCCTTCGCTTCGCAGGGTGTGGCTGTGATCCGTGAGTTGGAGTTTAATCCTGATATTGTTAATATCAACGGCGGCGCGATTGCGTTAGGACATCCGCTTGGATGTACTGGGGCGAAGCTAACCGTGCAGGCATTAAGTGAGATGAAGCGTCGTAAGGCAAAGTATGGGCTGGTGACCATGTGCATTGGTGGCGGGATGGGCGCCGCGGGAATATTTGAGAACCTAGCGCTGTAGATGAACTATTCACCCGAACCAAAACT